>JAIBBZ010000008.1 GCA_019694435.1 Pirellulales bacterium | reverse complement strand
TCGCCTCGACCGGGCCGCGGCGGACTTGACCGACTATGGACTCACCCCGTCTGTGCGCGCCGCAATCGTGGCTGACCTATTGAACCGGGACGGCACGGACCAAACACCCGGCCTTCTGGTCGAGGTTTACAACCTGCTGGTCCGTGAGAACCAGTTCCCGAAATTGCACGACTTAATAAGAGAGACAATCGGCACGGTCGCGAAGCTGGTGTCTCTCGACCGGTTCCCCAGCGATCGAACCGAACCCCGCAACGAAGCGGCAAAGCTTCGCGAGATGGCGGATAAGCTCCGCACCTGGCAGAGACGCCGTGTTTTCGGCAGTGATCTGGATGGTGGTCCTCCAGACGTAGGCATGGGCTTTCGACCAACCGCTGACGAGGCGGCACACCTATCGAGCAATGCAAATGCGATAGCGTCCGTCGTCGAAGCGGCTGTCCAGCGAGGCCTGGGAGTACCACGAAATGCCCTTTGTCCAGCCGTTTGCGATCTAGCGAGCTGGTTTGCACAGTGGAGCGCGGAGATGGGGGGTACGAATCTTCTCGCTGATTGGTCGCCCGCAGTGGGGCACGCGCTGACTGATCTGTCGCAGTTGGTGGAACTACTTACGCAGCATTGCCGGGACGAATCTGGCGGCGCGCGTTTCGATGAGCGAATCCCGCTGGACTCCATCCCAGATTCGATTGTAGCCGCAATGCGCAGTTGTGCGGCTGAACTGAAGGCGTGGTCTGATGCAGCCAATGAATACATCGCAACTGGCAAGGTATCTGAGAGATTGCCGGGGCTGCTCGTTGCAGAGGTGCGCAACGAAATCGAATACACTCACGAGATGATCTCCAGCAATCCGGCACCGCTCGATGAATCGACAACGCTAGCATTCACCCACCAACCCGCGTCGAAGAGACTCAAGCGAAGCACAGAGCGCGGCGAAGCAAGGAGAAAGCAGATTGCGGCCCTAACGAAACACCATCAGTACGCCGACGGCGGTTGCTTGAACACGGACCCGATCGGCGTCAATGAACTGGCCAAACTGGCCGATGTCGCCCCATCCACCGCATCTGTTTTTTTCAATACTGAATTCGCTGGGCATGTGAAGTATCGGGCCAAGTGCACAGATGCATCGACCCTGGCAGACGCGCTCAAGGCTTTGCGGGGCGAATTCAGGCCTGCTGAGTTGTCCCGCATGACCCAAGAAGCCTTTGAAGCTGGGAAGCGGCGTTCGGAGGACGATTAGGGGCGCGTTCGATCATTCGACATCGGCTGTCGAACACCTGAGAAGTTTTCTTGAGTTCGCGAATCGCGGCTTTTGCTTGCGTTTTCGTGCGAACCTGCCACTGTTCGACATCTTTTTGCCGAACGCTGCGCCAACGGGTATACGGGCCGCACATCGCAGCCCGCGACCTGATGGAGCGTGACGAGATGACATCTTCACCTATCGAGGCCCTGGCCTTGCGGCCGCGCGAAGCGGCCAAAGCCCTGGGCCTATCGCCCCGCACGCTTTGGGGCCTGACTGCCCCGCGCGGGCCGATCCCCTGTGTACGAGTCGGCAGCGGCCGGCGGCAGAGCGTGCTGTATCCCGTGGCCGACCTGCGCAGCTTCCTCGCGGAGCGCGCGAGTGACCCGCGCGAGGTGCGGCCATGAGCACCACCGATCCCACCGCTGCGCCGATCCGGCTGCTGCTGTCGAGCCGTGAGGCGGCGGCAGCGCTGTCGATCAGCCTGCGGACTCTCGACCGCTGGCGCGATGCGGGCCTCGTGCCCGTTGTGCGTGTGCGCGGTCGCGTCCTGTATGACCCGCGCGACCTCGTCGAGATGATCGACAGCGTAAAAACCGACACCAACAAAAAGGGCGCGGTCGAGATGCCAGTCTCGCCGCGCCTAGAGCGGAGTACACATGAGCAGTTTACCACGACCGATCGACGATGACATCGCGCTGTGTCGTGCCCTGCGCCGAGCGGCTGCACGGTACGGCATGGCCATCGACTGGGACAGTCCGCGGCCGCGACAGCCGGCGACGCTGGGCCACCTGCTGGCGCAGCAGCATATCCTGCTGGACCTGCCGGCACACCTGATGCGCACGGCAGCCGACCGCGAAACTGCGCGGCGACTCGTGGCTCGCCTCGTGCCTGCGCCGGCGACATTGCCCAGCACGGCACCAGAGCCGACACCGAGCCCCGCGCCGGAGCCGCTGACGATTCGCCTGAGCCCGCGGGCAGGCGGTGCGGCGTGAGCGAGCTACGGATCGACTTTGACCGGCCGACCGCGCGCCGCGGCAGCGTGATAGCGTTGACGGCCCGGTACGGCGACCAGCAACTCAACGATCGTTTCGACATCGCCCGTGCCGATCTTCGCGAGCATTTTGTCGAGCGGATTTGCAAGCGATGGAAACCGCTTCGAGCCCAGCGCGCCGCGATCGTCGAGCAGCTCGAAGCGTTGGCGGCCCGAACGATTGGCGACCTGGCCGGCGTGCAGCAGGGCGTGCCCGCCGCGCCGCTTTTGGTACCGATGCACACCGTCGAGCCGCGGCCGGTCGATTGGCTTTGGCCGGGCCGACTGGCGCTGGGCAAGCTTGCCTTGCTCGTGGGCGACCCGGGCCTCGGCAAATCGTTCGTGACGTGCGACCTGGCGGCCCGCGTGTCGGCCGGGAAACCCTGGCCCGACATACCTTGGGACACGAACGCGGCCGGCGGCGTGGTCATCGCCAATGCCGAGGACGATCTTGCCGATACGGTGCGGCCGCGCCTCGATGCGGCCGGTGCCGACGTGTCGCGGATCGTAGCCCTGCGCGGGGTGCAGACCACCGACGACGAGGGCCGGCACGACGAGCGACCGCTTACGCTGCACGACCGCACTTGTATCGAGGCGGCCATCGTGAGCGTGGCTAGCTGCAAGCTCGTAATCATCGACCCGCTGGGCGCTTTCTGCGGTGCCACGGACAGCCACAAGAACGCCGACGTGCGGGCCATGCTCGCGCCCTTGGCCGAACTTGCAGCGCGCCACAACGTGGCCGTGCTCGCGGTGGGTCATTTGAACAAGGGCAGCGGCCAAGCGGTCTATCGCACCAGTGGCAGCCTGGCCTTCGTGGCGGCGGTCCGCACCGCCTGGGCAGTAACCCGTGACCGCGAAGACCCCACGGGCCCGCGGCGGTTGCTGCTGGCGGTGAAGTCGAACCTCAGCGTGGACCAAGGCGGCCTGGCCTTCAGCGTGGGGCCCTACGGCGCGCACGACGAGCCGGCCGTCGCCTGGGAAGCGGACCCGGTGCGCGTGTCGGCCGACGAGGCGCTCGCGGCCGAGGCCAGCGGTGCCGAGGATCGAAGCGAACGCGAGGAAGCGCTCGAGTTTTTGCGCGACCGATTGGCCGATGGGCCGGTCGCTGTGGTCGACGTGAACCGCGAGGCGCGGAGCCAAGGCATTGCCGACCGCACGCTCCGGCGGGCGCGTCGAGCGCTGGGGGTACTCAAGACCAAAGACGGCCTGCGCGGCGGTTGGTCGCTGTCGCTGCCCCCGGATGATGCGGGCCTCGTCTGGCCGGAAGCTGGGCAAGATTGGCCCGAAGGTGGCCACGAATACCCGAAGGTGGCCAGTCCCTAGGGTGTGGCCATCTTCGGTCAAGTTGGCCACCTTCGGCGAGCCGAGGCCGGCCTCGTGGGCCCCTCGACGGAATCCGCTCGCCGTCGCGAACCTTTTCCGATAGCATACTTCAGTCATGGGATGATCAATGCCGAACGTCAGATTAGACCGCACGGCGGCGGAGCAATTCGACGAGCTACCCAAACCAATCAAGGCACGCATGCACGACCTGATGCGACGCTTGGAACGCTGGCCCGAGGTGAGCGGCACGAAGGCCCTGCGGCGAGACAGGGCCGGGCACCACAGCATGCGGACGGGCAAGTATCGGTTACAGTTCCGCATCGAGGCCGGCGAAGTGATCGTCGAACGGATTGGGCCACGCGACGGATTCTACGACGAGGAATGAACGTGGTCGGACATCAGCGCATCGAGGTGGCGGGCAAGCGGTTCGTCCTCATCGAAGAGGCGGAGTATGAGCGGCTCTGCGCTCGCGCCGGTGCCGAGGTGAAGCTCGACGATAGCGACTTGCCCCCGCTGCCGAAGCCTGACAAACACGGTCGCTATCCGGCCGTCGAGTATGCCCGCATCAGCCTGGCCCGGGACATCATTCGCGACCGGCGGGCGGCGGGCCTGAGCCAGCGCGAGCTGGCCGAGCTGGCCGGCACGCGGCAAGAAACCCTGAGCCGCATCGAGACGGGCAATTACACGCCGTCGGTCAAGCTCGTGGACAAGATCGACGCAGCCCTCAAGAAAGCAATCCGCGACCGTCAGAAGCGGCGAGAGCGTGCCGAGAAAGGACGTTGACCCATGGCCAGCATCAGCAAGCAACCCGGCGGGCGGCGCGTGATTCAGTTCACCGGAGCCGACGGCAAACGGCGCACGCTGCGCCTCGGCAAGATTGCCCAACGCACGGCCGAAGGGGTCAAGCTGCACGTCGAGCGGCTGGTCGTGGCCTCGCTCACGCGGCACCCGGTCGAGGACGACACGGCCCGTTGGTTGGGCAAGCTCGACGACACGCTCTACGGCCGGCTGGCGGCGGTGGGCCTCGTGCCAAAGCGGGCCAGTGCCATGCTGGGCGGTTTTCTCGATGACTACCTCAAGTCGCGGGCCGACGTGAAGGGCAGCACCAGGATCGTCCTCGGCCACACCAAGCGGAACTTGCTCGAATACTTCGGTGCCGACAAACCGCTCCGCGACATCACGCCCGGCGACGCGGACGGTTTCCGGTTGCACCTCGTCAAAGAGGGGCTGGCCGAGAACACGATCCGGCGGCGGTGCGGTATCGCCAAGCAATTCCTGCGGGCCGCCGAGCGGAGCGGACTCGTGTCGACCAATCCATTCGCCGACCTCAAGGCGGCCGTGCAACGCAATGCGAGCCGCTACTACTTCGTGAGCCGCGACGAGGCGAGCCGCGTGCTCGATGCCTGCCCCGATGCCCAATGGCGGTTGCTGTTCGCCCTGAGCCGCTACGGCGGACTGCGGTGCCCTTCCGAGCACTTAGCCTTGCGATGGGATGACATCGATTGGGAACGCCAGCGGATGACCGTCCGCAGCCCCAAGACCGAGCACCACGAAGGTGGTGAGTCGCGCGTGGTGCCGATCTTCCCGGAGCTGCGGCCCTACCTCGATGCCCTTTGGGACCAGCTTGGCGACCAACCGGCCGAGCACGTCATCACGATCCGACGCGACGCGGCGAAGAACCTGCGAACCCGCTTCACGAAGATCATCCGCCGGGCCGGCCTGAAACCGTGGCCCAAGTTGTTCCAGAATCTTCGCAGCACGAGGCAGACCGAATTGGCCGAGCAGTTCCCCGGGCACGTGGTCTGCGAATGGATCGGCAACTCGCAGGCGATTGCCCAGAAGCACTACCTGCAACTGACCGACGAGCACTACCAGCGGGCCCTCGAAGGCGGTGCAGGGGCGCTGCAAAATCCGACGCAGTCAGCGCACGGCAAAGCCCGTCACGAGGCGACAAGCGAAAACCGCGACGAGGGCGAACCGCAAAAAGTCTCGGGATTTCGCACGATGGCGGACGATGACGCGGTTGAAGAGGTGCGGGCAATGGGCGGCACAGGACTCGAACCTGTGACTTCCACCGTGTGAGGATGGCGCTCTAACCAACTGAGCTAGCCGCCCGGGAGTGCCGTTCGGGCTCGAAGGCCCTGAACGGCAGAAGCACTCGCAAACATAGCTGCCGCAAGGCGAAGCGTAAAGTGTCGCCGCACCGGCCGCGGGAACTTCGCCACCGCTACATGGCATCCGCGGCGGGCGATTCGAGTTTCGGCTCGGCCGAAGGTGGCTCGAATTTGGGGGCCGTCGGTTCGTCGCGATCGTCGACTACCCGAGGGCTCGGCCTGCTGGCCGTATAGCTATTCAACGGCGAGCGTACCGCATCGACCGTGCGGCGAATGCCCGTCAACTCGTCTTCGATGCCGCGCATGCCCTTCTTGAACTCAACCATGCTGCGACCCAGCGATCGCCCCACCTCGGGCAGCCGCTTGCCGAAGAGCAGCACGGCTACGATCCCAACGATCAGCATTTCGCTCGGGCCGATCTGCGGTAGAAAGGCCCATAACGGTTCAAAATTGCCCAGCGTCATGGCCTCACCTCACCAAGCCCCTGCTGTTTTCGCGACACCTGGTATGGCGGATAGCTACCGCGCTTCGCCGTCGTCGGCGGTGCCTTCGCGAAGACCGTCTTGAAATTCCTTCACTCCCTGGCCCATGCCGCGCATCACCTCGGGCAGGCGATTGCCGAACAACAGCAACGCAACGAGGCCCACGATGATCATCGTGTAGCTGCTCAGGAAGGCAAAAACCGCCATGACATCACCTCTCGGTAAACAGGCCGTCAATGTTCAGGGTCAGGGAGCCTCGCCGCGTTTGTCGCCCTCGATGCGCGGCTCGTCTTCGGTTCCCTGCATCCCCTTCTTGAACTCAACCAGCCCACGGCCCATGTTCCGCATGACCGAAGGCAGCCGGTTGCCAAAGAGCAGCAACACGACAAAGGCCACGATCACCAATTCCATGGGGCCGGGTGCCCAGCCAAACAAGCTGCTCATGGGCCAATCGAAGTCCGTATCGGAGGGAGGCTGCAAGGGGCGGGGCGCGCGGGGCTCCCAAAGTCCCCAGAGAGCGGCTCGAAATCTGGCATGGGCCAAGGACTTCGAGCACCACGGTCAATTCTCACCGGCATCCGGCAAGGTGTCAAACGCCTGCGGCCAAGAATTGGGTTTGCATGACGGTCGTAGGCCTTTTGCCCTCAACCACTTATCGCGTCTTGCCGGCCGCAGGGACTTGCGGTTCAACCGGACCGGCGAGCCAGTTGCCGGATCAGGTCGGCGGCCCTCGAGGCCGCCTTTCCGTCGAGCGGGCCATAGCAATCGGTCAAATAGGTGGCCGCACGATCAGCGATCGCCTGAGCTTGTGGGCCACCGTCGAGCAAGGTGCGCACCGCCGCGGGCAAATCCGCGGCCGAGCGCACGTGCCAGGTCGCCCCGGCGTCGATGAAATCGACCCCTTTGAGCTCGTTGCACAAGTCCATCGTGATGACCGGTACCTGCATCAACATTGCCTCGACGGCCGCGGTCGAAGCCCCGGTAATCACCAGCCGACAGCCTTGCAACCAGTCGAAGATCTTGTCGGGATAGCCTGCCGCCCCGTACGCGACGACGTGCAGCCGCGCCCCGGAAACGCGCTGCTGCGCTGCCGTGTAATAGCCTGTCAAATCGACGCGGTGCAACTTCGCCACGAGTTCAATGTCCGGCAGCGCCGCGCTCGCCTGCGCGAGGGCCTCGACCTGGGCCAGGTGATGGCGCAGCGAAAAATTCTGTCTCGCTCCAGACAGCAATCCCAGCACATACGGCCGCGCGCCGTCGATCTTCAAGCGCTCGCGCACCAGGGCGTGAACTTGCCCGGATTGCTGCGGGCGTTGGTCGAGGTGCGTTGGGCCCGTCACGGCGAGTTGTTGTTCGCCTTGGCCATAAGCGCGCACGACGCGATGGCTGGCCTCGCCAAACAGCAACAAGCGATCGACCAAATGCCGGCCGTGCAGCGGATTGCCCGCGACGTTGCCGTGCTGCGAAGTCACGGTCGCGACGCCGCGTGTTTGAGCCACGGTCGAGATCACGCGGCCCTCGAGCGTGATATCGTTGCCCACCATGATCACGCCGGGCTGCACTCGATCGAGCAGCAGATCGGCAATGGTGCGGGCCTCGACCACCGTGGGCAGATAGGTCGCCAGCAATTCATAGATGATTTGCCGTAATTGCGCCGGATTAGCCCGGGCGGGAAACGGCGGCAGCTGTACACCCGGATCGCTCGGCAGCGCCAATGCCAACCTTCGACCGCGCGCGCGGGCAGCGTTGATTTCGCGGGGCCAGCAGGCCTGCGTCAACGCGAGCGGTACGCGTGCCGCTGACAGGCGTTCCCACAACTTGGGCCGAGACGTGAAACACGCGCAGCCATCGCCGGGGTGGCGCAATTCTTCGACCACCGGCTGCATCATCTGCCAATGCGTCGGCTCGGTGGGAAACATCACGATCCGCGCGGGCGACCAGCGCCCGGCGCTGCTGCGGGCACCGGCCTCCTTGGCAAACATCTTGACGCGATAGCCGGCCGAACGGGCGAACTGCACCAGCCGCTGCTGAAGTGAAGTACCGGTCGGGGTCGCGGCTTGCGATCCTTCCCGACCCAGCCGGAGCAGCGAGATCATCGTCTCCGAACGCAAGGCCTCGAGCGCGGAGACGCCCTCGATATCGAGCTGCGGTGCCCAACGCGATTGCGCCAGCACGGCGAACGCCGCGTCCATCCAAGCGAGCACTTGGAACTGGTCGACGCCGGACGCGGGCGCTGCCGGGGGATCGGCATCCTCGGTTGCGCTCACACCGTACTCCGCTTACGACGATCTGGCCCAGCCGACGAGGTCCAAACAGCACAAATCCGCCCCGATCTCTCTCAACTATACCTGGCCTGCCGCCTGGCTGTCAGAGGCGCGCCGTGGCGTTCTGTGGCAATTCATCGCTGCAGAGGCGACGTCGCCTCGGGCGGTGTGGCGACGGTGTTCTCCGCGTACAGGGGCAAGTAGCGCGAATAGACCTCGAGACACAAGGCGCCCAATGCCGTGGCGTAGACGCGGCCACCGTAGCCGCCCCACTGGGCGTCGGGCTCCCAACTGCCCGCTTGCACGCCGGCCACGATCTGCGCGTCGATCAGGGCCCGCTGGAGTTCGGAATTCCAGCGTTGCCAGCGATTGTCCTGCAACTGGAACATGGCCAAGGTGCCGTAATACCAGTAGTACAAGTTGCGCACGCCGGTGCCGGGCGTGAACTGCATCAAATAATCGGCGGCCTCGTTGCCGGCGGCGTCCTCGCGTCGCATCCCCATGAATTGCCGACAGGCCAGCGCTTCGGCCGTCATGGTGGGTGTGGCCCGCTCGCTGGGCCGATAACTGGCCAGGCCGCCGTGCGCGCCGCTGGAGACTAACGACAAGAATCGCGCGAGCGCCTGTTTCGCTTCACCCGGAATCGGCACGCCCGACAATTCCGCGCTGCGCATGACCATCAACTGCCAGCCGAACTGGCTCATGTCGCCGCGATCGCTCGGCCGTTCGCGCCAAGGTCGATAGCGCCAGCCGCCCGACGAGGGATGCTGTGCCGCGACCGTGTAGCCGACGGCACGCTCGACGGCCGGCCGCAGCCGCTCGTCGTGCGTCATGCCATAGGCCTCGGTGATGGCCAGCGTTGCCATGCCGTGGCAGTACATAAAGGCGTAGTTCATCGCCTGGCCGCCGAGCGAGCCATCGGCCGCCTGGCTACTGGTCAAAAAGCGCAGGCCGCGGTCGACTACGTCGCGGTAGTCGCCCGATTGATGCGAATTGCCCGCGGCCAGAAATGCCAACAGTGCCAAGCCCGTGACGCCCGTATCGGCGTCGGCCCCGGCATTGCCGCGATGCTGACCGTCGACCTGGCGTTCCATACCAGCACCGTAGCGGCTCGCATCCCAGCGCCCATCGGCGCTTTGGTGGGCTGCCAGCCAGCGCAGGGCCGCCTGGGCCGCGGCCTCGGATTGCGGCGTGGCGCCATAGCGCTGCGCCCGGGCAGCGCGATCGGGCGCGACGCGATTCTGATAGGTCTCGGCCGGTGCCGCCGGGGCGGGGCTCGCGCCGGCGACGGCTCCCTGGGGCGCCATGCGCGACGTCGGCAAGCGGATCGGTTCGAGCGGACCCGAGGTTCCACTCAACGCTGCGGGCGCCGCCACCGAACCGTCCGATGTGTGCAGCGCGTCGTGCGCCGGCGGCAGCGGCGCCGACTCGAGCAGTCCGGCGGCGGAATCGCTGGGATCAGGCGGCGCGGCGGCCGGCGGCGCGGGCGACGACTGCGCGGCAATTTCGGCCTGCGGCGCGTCAGGCTGCGGGGCAGGGGGTGCCGGCGCGTCGACCTTCACCGCCGTCGGCGCTTCAATGGCGGTCGCGGCGGCCTTCGCGGTCAGTGCCGCGGCAATGGGCACGGCGTCGACTGCCGCCGGCGCGGTGGCCAGCGGCGCGGCCAGAGGTTTTTCCACGGCCAATGGCGCCTCGGCAGGAATGGCCGGAGCGGCAGCAGCCTCGGGCTGCGCGACAGGATGTTCTTCGCTCTCTGGCCGTTCGACGGCTTGTTCGGGCTTCGGCTCGGCAGTCACGCTGCTGGCCAGCGCGTCCCACGGCTCTTGGGCGGCGTCGTTCGCCTCATCCTCGTCGAGTTCGACCGGTTCTTCGTCCAGTTCGCCGGCCACGAGCGTTTCGACGGCGTGGACAGTCATGATCGATTCGCCCGGATGGCCGTGCGCGCTCGTGGCGATGCCGATGGTCGCGGCGTACATGCCCATCAACAAGTGGGCCAGCAGCGACAAGAAGATGCACTTGCGCAACGGCTGCGACTGGCCCCATTGCGTCCGCATCATGATCAGCAGCGCGATCGTCAGCCCGGCCATGCCGGTCCAGACGAGGTACATCATGAACTGCTGACTGGTCAGCGCTTCGAGCAGCCGATCGAGTCGCCAGGAGCCCATGTTCGTACCTCAGTTATCCACCGCCGGCGTTGCTCGATGCTGCGTCCTGCGCCAACCCTGCGGCGAGGTTGGTTCAACGTCTCTTCGGCGCCGTTCCGGCGATGCGCACCGAGATTCCCAGCTCGGCGATGCCTGCTTGCTTGCAGGCGTTCATGACCTCGGCGACGTGCTGGAATTCGCCTTGCCCGTCGCCGCGAATGATGACGCCGACCTCCTGATGGGTCTGGCGGGTCGCGGCCAGTGCCTGGCTCAAGTCGCCCAGCGAGACGACCCGGCCATCGAGAGTGATCTGGCCGTCGCGGGCGATATTGATCACGCGGCGAGCCGGCGCATCGGTCAAGGCGCCGCCGTCGGCCACCCGCGGGACTTGCACGTCGATGTTGTGTTCCATCTCCGAGAACCGGGTGCCGACCATGAAGAAAATGATCAGCAGGAACACCACGTCGATCAGCGACGTGAGGTTCATGGTCGGTTGTTCGTCGATATGCGTTTTCAGCGGCATGGACCGCGCGCTCCGAGCTTCTAGGCCGCGGCCTCGCGGCGGCGGGGCCGCGCCTTGGGTTCGCCGTTCTCGGCAATCGCCTCGGCCGAGATGATGTTCACCAGCTCTTGTCCCAAGCCGTCGAGCTCGATCGTCAATTGATCGACGCGGCTGATGAAATACAGGTACAGCACCAGGGCCGGAATCGCGATCGCCAGGCCCGTGGCGGTTGTGATCAACGCCTCGCCGATGCCGCTGGCCAGCAGCTCGGGCCGGCCCATCGCGTTGCTCACGGCGATCGCGTTGAACGCGCTGATGATGCCGAACACCGTGCCCAAGAGGCCCAACAGCGGGCTGATCGTCGACACGGCGTTGAAGATCCGCACGTATTTCTTCAATTCGAAGACGCACCGCATGCCGGCGTCCTCGATCGCCTGTTCCATCTCGGCTGCGGGGCGACCCCAACGCTTGACTGCAGCGGCAAACACGCGGCTGGCCGCACTGCCGTCGCTTTCGCACAGCTCTAAAGCTTGCTCGCGGTTCAACTGCCCGGTGCGCACCTGGTGCAGGAAGCGCTTCACAAAGGGGGCCGGAATCACGCGTCCGCGCCGCAAGCTGATCGTCCGCTCGAAGGCGAATACGACCATCACGAACGAGCAGCAGGCCAGGGGGATCATCGCCAGCCCGCCATCGCGGATCGAACGCAGCAGGTTGCGCGTGGCGATCGCCTGGTTCGGCTGCGCCCCGGCCACGGTCGGCGGCGTCGCAGCCGCAGCGGCTTGTGCCCGTGCCGTGCGGGGCAGCAGATCGAGCACCGCGAAGAAGCACACCGTCGAGCACAGCGTCAGCGTCAGCACGCGGTGCCAGCCGGCCGGCACGCGTCGTTGTAACCGAGGCATCATGCGGAGATTCCTAGCGAGCGGCCGACGCCTGCGACTGCGCACGACGCAGCCGTTGCGCGGCCTCCTCGGTGAACTTGGTTTGGGGATAGCCTTGAAGCAAACGGGCATAGAGCTCCGTGGCTTCCTTCCATTCGCCCAATAACTCGTGGCATTTGGCCGCCTGCAACAGGGCCCCCGCCTGCCAGGTCGGATAGGCGTACAGGATTTCCAACCGCAGGTATTCGCGCAACGCCGCGTCGTAGTTGTTCTGGTGGAAGTACGCCTCGCCGATCATCCATTGGGCCATGGCGGCCGTTTCCGTCTTGCCGCCCGTGGCCGAACGCAGCACGCGGCGATAGGCCTCGCGGGCCGGCTCGAACTCGCCACGGCTGGCCAGCGCGCGCCCGAGCAAATAGTCGGCCTCGTAACGCTGGTCGAAATGCGGCCACCGCTCTAGCACGCTCTTGGCCACGGCCTCGGCCTCGCTCCAACGGTTCTGATGCGCCAGCACCTGTCCCTGGCGCAGCGCGACCATGGCGACCCACGGCTCTTGCCGGCCCTCGGTCGCTTGGGCCAGGCGCGCAAAGCGCTCGCCGGCCGCGTTGAAATCGTCGCGCCGATAGGCGCTTTCCGCGATCCAATACTCGGCCATCGGCCGCAGGGTCGTATCCGGCGCCGTTTCGAGCAGGCGCTGCATGGCGCGCTCGGCGGCATCCCATTTCTGCGCCGCCGCAGCGACCTGCCCCTGCAGGTAGAGCGCGTGCTCGAGCACCGGCGGCTGCGGTTGCCTGGCCAGCAGCTCGTCGATCAGGGTTTCGGCCTCGTCGTAGCGTCCTTCCTGCTGTGCGCGTTCGGCCAGACGATAGGTCGCGTCGTTCCAGAACCTACTCTGCGGATGCTCGCTGCGCAACTGCGCGAATCGGGCATCGGCCTCCGGCAGCCGCGCCAGATCGCGCAGCACCCAGGCCGACTCGTACAGCGCCGCATCGTGTTGGTCATGATCGGCGAATTCGCTGACAAAGCGGTCGTAACAAGCGAGCGCGTCGGCGTCTTGCTTGAGCCGATCGTGCAGCCGCGCCGCTCGCAGCAGTGCTTCGGCACGCTCCTTGGCCTGCGGGTAGCGCTCGATGACACGCTGATACATGGCCAAGGCGCCGTCCGGCTGATCGAGCGTTTCGAGCACCTGGCCGCGCGCCAGGCCCGCGGCTGCCGCGAGCGGATGATCGGGATATCTGCTCAGCAGCTTGTCGAAGTTCGCCGCGGCGTCGGCTGCGCGTCCGGCGCGAAGTTGGTTCCAGGCCAGGCCCGAAAGCCCGACCGCGGCAAACTCGGCAGGGTGGCCGTCGGCAGCCAGCCGGCCGTAGAGTTCGGCCGCCCAGTCGTCGCCGTGAGCCGCCTCGGCCGCTTCGGCCAGTTGCCGGACCGCCGGCAACAGAATCTCTTCCGGCGGCTGCAGGGCGTCGAACTGGGCGAACGCCTCGCGCGCGGCCGGCAATTGATCGGTCTTGGCCAGGCAGACGGCCAACTGCGCGCGGCAGCTCGCGGCCTGGTCGCCGTTGGGGCGTTGCTCCAGATAGCTCTTGAGGGGCACCAAGGCCTCGGCAAATTTGCCGTCGGCCACCAGCAACGATGCTTCGAGAAACTGCGCGTTTGCGCGCTGCTCGGCGTCCGTCGCTGCGAGTGCCGGGGCCAGCGCAGCCAGTGCCTGGTCGTGTTGCCCCAGCCCCTTGTGGGCCAGCGCCAGCAGGTAACTGTCGCTCGCTTTGACGCGAGCGTCGGCTTGAGCGTCGGTCACCAGCGGCTGAATGGTCTCGATGGCTGCTGCGTATTTCCCCTCATCGAGCTGCGAGCGTCCCCATGCGCGTCGCACCTGCGCGGCGAGCGGGCTGCCGGCGAAGCGATCCAGGAACGCGGTAGCGAGTTGTTCGACCCGCGCGTGATCCTGCTCCAGCACGGCCAGTTGCACCAACGCCGCGTCGGCCTCGTCGCGCCAGGGGCTTTCGGGCCAGTGTTCGTCAACGCAGTGCAGGGCCGCAGCCGCGGCCACGTACTTTTCGGCCTGAATCCAGGCGTCGCCGGCGTGATAGAGCGCCGCGGCCGTCAGTTCATGCTGCGGAAATTCGTCGGCCATCGCCTGCAGCGCCTCGGCCGCCTGCGACCAGTCGCCCGTTGCGCGATGGGTCAGGCCCAGCCAATAGCGGGCCTGTGGCGCCAGTTCCGCATGCTGGGCGAGCGAGTCGAACAGTTTGAGCGCCTCGTCATACTGCTTCAGGTGGTACAGGGCCCAACCGCGTCCGAGGCGGGCGCGGTCGCGCAACTCGCTGTCCGGCCAGTGCTCGAGCAGCCGGGCGAACGACTCAGCTGCGGCCGCATGGTCTTGCGCCGCGTATTGTGAGGCTGCACACTGGAACTGAGCCTGCTCGGCGAGGGCGCCGGCGCGATTGGCTGCCAACTCGCCGAAACGCTTGGCGGCTTCGGCGTGGCGCCCCGCGGCTTCGTCGATGCGCGCCAGGCCCATCCGGCAATCGTCGGCCATCGCGCCCTGGGGAAATTTCTCTAGCGCCCGCGAAAACTCGCGCTGGGCCGCGGTCGCATCGCCTGCATTCAGCGCCAATTCAGCCAGGTAGGGCAGCACGAATGCCAACTGTGGGTCGTCGGGAAATTTCTCCCGGAAGGCAGTCAGCTCGGTCTTGGCCGCGTCACTCTGGCCCGCCAGGTAACTGCATTCCCCCGCGCGAAATTGAGCCTGCCGGGCATGCTTGCCCTCGGGCTCGAATTGGAGCACTGCTTGAAAGTTGACGCGGGCCGCGTCGTACTGGCCCAACTGCACTTGGGCCTCGGCCAGGTAGAACCGCGCGGTATTCACGCGGGGATCGCCGGCATAACTGCGGACGAACTTGTCGAACTCCTCAGTCGCCAGCTTCCAATTGGAGCGGGCGTAATGCCCGGCGGCCACGGAGTATTGATCGTCTGCCTCTCCGGGCTCGGCGGCGCGCACGCTGGCCGCGCATGCCAGAGCCAGAACCAGCCAATAGACTTGCAAAGCAAAGCGCGACATGCCGATCCGTCGGCCCAAGAGCCGGTCCCACGTGCTGCGAAACCGAGATTGCCCCGGGTACACGCGCTCGCACAGCGCATCCGTTCACGCGCGCAGGCGCACCGGGGCTCACATTAAGGATCGGCAGAATACCGACGGTGCTGTCAGACGAACAAGATCGATGCGGACCGGAGGCGGCTGACGACGTCCCCGCCCCCCGGCCGCACACTCGCGCCAAACGCTGTAAACCGTAGCCCGCGATCGGTTCGCGGAATTCGCCAGGCCGCTAGCAACGACGGCACTGGGCAGCGGTCATGGCTGTCCGGCTAATAGTTGCCGGTCGCGGTGTCTTCGACGTTACCCACGATGTGGAAGTGTTCGTGGTCGATGTAGACCACCTCGACGCTGTCTTCATCGACGGTCGTATACGGAACCGGCCAGCCGACGTGCGTCGTCTCGACGAAATAGATCGTGCATTTGTAGTGGGCGTGATGGAGCTGCGCCGGCCCGATCAACGGGTACACCCGGGGCGGATCGACGTAATCGCCAATCGGCTCAATCGTCATCCGGACCTTGTCGCGGTGCTTTTCGTACAGCAAGGGTACCGTGCCTTCGATGCTCGGCATGGCCCGCATGACTTCATCCGGGCTCGGCGGATCGAGGGCCACGACGGTGTCGCCACTGGTGATCGGTCCGAGAACCGGCACGCGATCGTAGCGTTCTTTGACCCAGAACCGGTCTTCCTGCTGGTCTTGGTAGAACGGGCTGACCGGGAAGGGATAGCCAAAGGGCCCCGCGTAGACGCCCGGGCCACAGCCGGTCAATGCCAGCGTGACCATCGACCAGCCCAAAGCGGCAGCAACGTACAGCGGCTTTCGCGACATGTCAGTCCCTTCGACGTGCGGGCGGAGGATTTCACGCTGCTCGACGTTGGATCGCCCGGGCGGGCGACAACAGCAGCGCTTTCCATCCACTTGGTCCCCGGAAAGAGAACCAAGTCCGACGTAGTTATCGTGTGAAGCTGCGCGGAACTTGCGGATTTTTCTGTCGGAAGCGAGAATTCCGAATATGAGGGCATCTACCGGACGCTAGCCGCTTGGCGCTAGCAGTGCCCAGGGGGCCGATGCACCCAGTTGCTGCCGGTATCAGCCAGGGCGTGCGCACGGGAAAGGGGCTTCCCGGATGACGGGGATTTCAGCAGTTCGCGGCGATTCGCCGGATGCCAGTTCAGTTTCAGCAACTCGAGGCTGGCCCGACTGGGTGGCGGCGGCGGCATTGTTCGCCTATCTCATCGCCTACACGGCGGTGATGTCTCCCACCTTCGCCTATCTGCCGGCGTATGCGGCTCCGCAGGGAGACGAGGTCACCTACGTCACACAAGCGCTGCGCCCTTGGACATTGCGCTCGGAGCTGTTTGAAGGATTCAGACCCAAGGAACTCGTCAACCCGTTCAATCTACGCGGCTTTCTGACGCCGCTCGCACTGGTGCTCGCCGGGCAGGGATTCTCCATCGAAGGGCCACGCTGGGTCGTGTTCGCTTACGGTTTGTTGCTCTTGACTGTCGTATTCGCCGTGGCGCGCACGATGGCCACGAGTTGGATTGCGGCCGCAGTCGCCGTGCTGTTTTCGCTTACGCCGGCGTTTGTCTATTTCTCGCACGTCGTGCGGCCCGAAGCGCTGCTCTCCGCCGGCTTCGTCGCCATGCTGGGACTCGTTGCTCAACCAGCATCCGCGCGGCCGTGGCGCGACTACCTGCTGGGGTTTCTCGCGTCGGCGCTGGTTTGGGTTCACTACAACGGGATCATCGCGCTGCCGCTCGCCGCCGCCTTAGTGACGATCTTGGATCGGCCGGGCGAGCGCGGAATTCGCTTGCGCCGCATGGCGCTCGGCGCCGGCCTGTTTGCAGTGCTCTACGCCGTAGTGAACCTTTGGCCTGGCCGACAATTCATTGCAGAGTACGGACCCTGGCCGGTTACCTTCGTCTCGCGCAGCGACTTGCCGATCGGCTCTGCGCGGTGGCTGAGTCACGGCACCGCCACTCTGGAGATCTACAAGGGCTTGCTGTCCGGAACCTGGGACTTCGAACATCAGACCGGCTGGCTGACGCTCGGACTGGCCATGGTCGGGATGCTCGGTTGCCTGTGGTCCGCCGATCGCGCCGGGCGAGTCGTCGTGCTGGGGGCCGCAGGGCTGTTGCTGGCTCAAGTCCTCATTATTCCGAACGCCAAGTCGGAGTACCTGTTCTATGTTTATCCGTTGGTCATGCTTGCGCTGGCAGGATTGTTGGGACAGACCATAGCGCGCTGGCGGGTCCCGGCAATGGCGGCGCTCGTGGGCAGCGGGCTCGCGTATGGCTCCGCGAGCTGGGAGCTGATCGAAACTCATCGATCGCGGCTAGAACAGAATCGCACCACGTCGCAAGTGCTCGCGGTGATCGTAGATCGCAACGGGCCGCGCGACCAGACAACCGTGATCGGCCCACAGGCGTTCTATGCGGCGACGCATGGGGTACGCTATCGCACCGTGCACGCCATCGCAGAGACGCAAACAGTCGCCGGGCTGCTGGAATTGCATCGTCCCAAGGTCGTCATTCTCACGGCCGATCTGGTCAACCTGATGGACGAACTGCGCCATTGGCCGCGCGCCTCCGGGGGTGCCGAGCGGCATTCGCGGCTGTTGCAGGAACACGTGCACGGCGAACTTGAACGCCGCAACTATCGGCGGTTCGAAGCGAATTTGTATTGGAATGGCCAACCGGTGCACGTGTACGAGCGGGACGCCACGGCCGGCCAGGCTCAGGCACGACCCGCTGGTGCACCGGCGTCGCGCAAACGCCGCGCAAAGGGCGTCAGATTGGCTGGCGACAGATCGGCCCACGCGACCAGGAAGTCACCGCGCAGGTATCCCGGGTTCGCCTCGAGAAAATAAGCCACTGACGGATCAGCCAGATGGCGCGGGTCGACCTCGCCGCGCCCCGGTAAAAACGGTGTCGGCTCGGCGAGTTCCACGACTCCCTGCTGCGATCGATACTGCGAGCCGAACTTGCTGCGGACGATCGCCGCGATCGTCTGGCCTTGAACCGCTGGCGCCGCTGTCTCGAACCGCGGAAAATATTCGACAAAGAATGCCGGCAACATGCGGTAGCCGCGGTAGGCGCAAGTCAGCAGCAGCCAGTAGACGCGATCGGCCTGCTGCCGGGCCGCGATGCGCAACAGCTCGAGCCCGATACAACGCACAAACGAGCGATCACCCCAGCGCGCATCGGCCAGCACCGTGTCGCCGCTGAACAAGGCCACGGCGCGGTGGCCTGCCAGCTCGATCGTCATGGGCATCAAGGTCGAGAATCCTTCGACTTTCGCGTCGGGACCGTCGGCGACCAGAAACACCCACGGCTTTTCCTCCAAGTCGGCCGCGAACCGCGCCGGCGAAACGGCGGAAAAGTTCGCCGTCATCAGCGAGAACATCTGTTCGCGCTGCGCAGCAGTCAATTCATGGGTGGATTGGAGCCAGGTGGGCATGGGGTCAACCGGGCAGTATCGGTCATCGCTCAGAGCAGGTAGCCATCACAAGTTACGCGACGCGACCTCCGAGCGAAACTCCTCATGCTTCCCTCGCGGCGAGCGGGGGATCTCGTCGACATAGCGATAGCGAACTCGAAACGGGTAGCCCAACCCACGATGCAGGTAGCCGGTCAACGCCGCCTCTTCTTCGGGCGTGAGCTCGCGCAAGGATACGAGACGCAGCTCCAGTTCCTCCAAGCTGCATTGCGTGAGCTGATACTGGGCAATCGGCGGTAGCTCGACAAAGGCCTGGGCGATGTCGCGAACCTCGATCATGGGCCACCGCGTGCGCCCGTCGGGCAAGACGAGCATGTTGCGCTGGCGGCCGAGAATGCGCCGCAGCACCGGCAGGCCTCGCCCGCAGGGACACTCTTCGCCGACCTCGGCATAATCGCCGATGTCGTAGCGAACCAAGGGCATGGCGAAGTGATGCAGTCCTGTCACGACGACCCGGCCCACCTCACCCGGACCGCAGGGCCGGCCCGCATCGTCGAGCACCTCGAGCCACACGTTTTCTGCCTGCACGTGATAATGCTCATGCGCGGGGCATTGCAGGGCCAGGTACCCGAATTCCTCGGAGCTGTAGGCGTCGACCACCGGGACCTGCCAGACCTCTCGACAGGCTTCGCGAACTTCCGGCTCGAGCACTTCGCCGAAGGTGCGCACCTCGCGCAGCCGGGTGAGCCGAATGCCGCGCCGGCGGCAATAGCGCGCCAAAGCGAGCACCACGGTCGGATAGGTGAGCAGGTATTCGGGCTGCCGCTCGGCGAGCCACGCCGCCTGTTCGTCGGTGGTGCTCTTGATGTGCAGGACGTGCGCGGGCCCGGTGGCCACGAGCCCCTCGGTGGCCGCACCCCAGTTGTTGGTCGCCTGACCCCGCGGCGGCATCGTGGCCTCGGCGTCGGTAAAGCGAATCACGGCCAAGCTCGCGTTGAAATCGCGTCGATGCCATAGGTGATCGCGCAGCGTGAAGGCCCGCCAGAGCAGACCGTTCCACTGCGTCGCTTCGACGCGGACCGGCTCGCCCGTCGAACCGCCGGTGACCCGCACGGTCGTGCGGCCGTGGTCCGGCGGCACGCGCGAGCTTTTGAGCAGTTCGCCGGCAAGCTGCAACTGCCGGCGCTGGAGTACAGGCAAGCGCTCGAACGTCTCGGGCTCGGCCGCGGTGGCCGGGTCGATGCGCAGCTCGTCGAACCAGGCGTGATAGAACTCGACCGTTTCGTAGGCGTGCGCGAGCACCGCCTGGAGCTGACTGCGTTGTCGGCGGCGCAACTCGCCCGCCGGGCACCATTGCGATTGCTCCAACTGGAACAAGAGCGCCAAGGCCGCGCTGCCCGTCCCGGCCGGAAGCGCTGGCCAGACAATTCCCGTCCGGGCCGAGCGAATGTTCCAGGGCTCCGAATCGGGGTCTAGCATCGGCGATTCGTCGAATGAGCGCAGCCCCCTCGTGGGCCGCTTCGCTGCAACAGCATGACTTGCAGAATGGCATCCGGCCGCGCGACTGTCCACCGGTGGAAACCGAGGACTTCCTGACCCCGGTGAGGGTCAAGGCAGCAACGTGAGCGTTTCCCCCGATTGCTGATCGGTAATTACATCCTCGGCCAGGTTATAGAAGAACCAATCCGACAAGGTGCCGCCGGAAAGCGTGTCCGCCACGCTCGACGCGAGAACGGTCGTCCCGGCCAGCAGATAGGTCGTGCCGTTGAGCCGGCTTGGGCTTCCGGGGCCAAGCAGATTCGCGACCCTGGTGGCATAGGTGTGGCTCGATCCCCATTCGGCGAGAACCGCATCGACGGCCGCCTCGAGTTGTTCGACGGCAAAACCGAGTGAACCGGCGACGAGGATGTCGTCGTCGGCACCGCCGCTGACCGTGTCGCCGCCAGATTGCGAACTTGCTGCCGCGCCCGACACGAGCAGGTCCCGCCCGTCGCCACCGTCGGTCAGATCGCTGCCGACTCCACCGTCGAGGTAATCGTTTCCGGCGCCGCCGAATAAGGTGTCGTTCGAGCCTTCGGCGCCATCCCCGCCGACGATCCGGTCGTCGTTGGCGCCGCCGTCGACCCAGTCGTTGCCGCCTCCGGCGAAGATGCTGTCGTCGCCGTCCTGGCCATAGATGATATCATCGCCCCCCTCGGCACCGTCGGCGATGATCGTGTCGTGGCCTGCGCCGCCATCGAGTGTGTCATCGCCGGGCTTGCCGTCGGCAAATTCCGATCCATCTCCCCACAGGAAATCGTCGCCGGCACCGGCTTGCACAACGTCGTTGCCTTGTCCGCCCAGCAGCGAATCAGCTCCATCGCCGCCGGTCAGCGTGTCGTTCCCGGCGCCGGCGTCGGCCACGAAACGAATTGCCCCCAGAAGCGCGCCATCGACGCGATCATTGCCTTCGCCGGCAAACGCCAAAACACGGCCGGTCACGCCGGCAAAGTTCTGCAACAGGTTCGTGGCCTGCCCGCCGTACTTGGTCGTGGTCAGCTCCACCGAGCCGCCGCCGAGGTTGCGGAGGGCGATCTGGTCGGCGTTTGCGGTTCCACCCCAGGCGAGATTGGTCAGTCCGGGAGTCTGGTCGTCGGGCTGCAACTCGGCCGCGACGATCGTCATCGGCCAGACGACGACCGGCCCCGCCGCCCCGCGTACATCGGTCGCTTGCATGCGGACATTGAAGACTCCGGTCGCGGTGAAAGTGTGGTCGACCTGCAGACCAGGCGAGCCGGAAACGATTTCGTCGAACGAACCGTCGCCGTCCCAGTCGATTGCGATACTGAAGACGCCTGCATTGTCCGGGGCGTAAGTGTCGGATGCCGACAGCGAGAGCGTGCGCGGTTGATAGGGCACGCCCGTCGTGTGTCCGCTGACGGTCAGGTCGGGACCAGTATTGGCCACGAGCACATAGTCGCCGGCCGTACCCCCAATCGCCCGCACGCGAACCGTGTAGGTGCCCGCGACTGTTGCCGCGTAGGCCACCAGCGCGTTTTTCCCATCCGCGGCGGAATTGTCATCGCTCGCGACGAGCAGTCCACCGGGGGCATAGAGATCGATCGCCGGGTTCAGCAGGTTGCTGACTTGTCCCTCTTCGCCGCCGGGCGTGCTGGTGTTGATCGTCAACACGTCGCCGGCGGCCAAAGCGACGCTGTAATAGTCATCGCTGGCCGGGAGCGTTCGCTGCGCCGCGGTGGCATACGTCCGATAGATCGACTCTTTCGAGTCGCCCATGACGATGGCGAAGCTCGACTGCGACTTCTGGCCCGGCGCGAGACTTCCCAGGCGGAACGCGAGATTGATGTTCAAATCCTCGGCCAACCCGTTGGGGTCGACGGGCGAATCGAGCACGGCGAACGGGTCGGTGACGATCAACCCTTCGACCGAAGCCAGGGCCCGTGGGTCGAGCGAGCCCAGCGCGTAATGACCGTTGAACATCGTGCCGGCTGTTACCAGCCCCTGGCTTTGCTCGACGTCGTTCGAGGTGATCGCCACGCCGCCGGGGTCGGGGTCGTGATTCTCCAACAAGGCCAGCCCCGCCAGCGTGGCCCCGGTATTGTTGGTGATGGTGGTGGTGACGATCGCGTAGTTGTCTCCGTCTTGCCACGAGACGACCCGCTCGAAGGTGACCCCCGCCGTGATGGTTCCGGTCATTCGCAGCCCGTGCTGCGACCCGCTCGAAATGTCGTAGCGCGTCACGGCAAAATCGGTGCCCGCGACGCTGCCGCCATTGGTATAGAAGCCGCCGTTGTAAGCGACCGTGTAGGCCGCCAGGGCCTGGCCGAACTTGAGATACTCGACGCCGTTATGCCGGGCACCGACAGTCGGGCCCACCAGCGAACCGTCGGTCGCAAAGCCCAGCGACAGGTTGCTGCCCACGAGGTCGACGGCGCCCGGGACTGGTGAGCCAGGCGCGTTGCTGGGGACGGTTCCGTACCCGGTGGCCCCGATCGCGACGCCGGAGGGCCCCAAGGGCTGCGCGTTGGCCAGATCGTTGTGGGCCTCGACGTCGAAGGTGGCGTTGCGGGTCACGGTCAGCGCATAGTCGGCGGGCCTCGCGCCGGTCAGGCGGACGTAGTAAGTCCCCGCCGTAGCGACTGTGTAGGAATCGATGACCAGGTTGAGATTCTCGGACCACGCGCCGGTGGCCAACGTGGCATCGGCGGCCGAACGCAGCTCAAGGCTCAGGCCGCCGCCGGCGCCGCCGGTCGCGCCGATCGTCACGCGATCGCCCGCCGCCAGGTCGAGTCGATAGTAGTCGACCTCCGGCGGTGGCAACACGCCGACACCCAGCTTGATGCTCTTCCCCGTGCCGACGAAATCATTGGGTCCCGCGTCGTACGAAACGACGAGCCGGTTGGTGAACTGTCCCTGCTGAAAACCCTGGGCCTTGGTGCCTACGGTGGCGCTGGCTCCGCCGCTGCCGGTGTGGCTGCTGTCGAGGTCGAGATAGTTGATCTGAACCGTGTTGCCCGATTCGTTGAGCACGACCTGGAAGGTAATGGTGTCGGACGAGCTCGCGCCGACATATCGCACCTTGTTCCACTGGACGATCAATCGCTGGCTGCTGCCACTGCCGTCCAGCTTGTAGTAGACCTTCGACTGCGCGGTACCGCTGACGACCAGATTGTCCCACAGCGCGGCGATCGCCGCGTTCGTCGGCGTCTGCGTGAGATCGGAGTTGATGCCGCTGGTGTGCGGGGCGCCGAGATTCAGCAGCCCGTTGCTGCTGACGAACAACGGGCTCGAGACGGTCGGGTAGGTGACCCCATACAGGCTGAAATAGAAGCCGGGCAGTTGCGATGTCTGCAGGATGGCTACGGCATCGTCCTGATTGGTCAGCAGCGTAAGCTCGGTGCCCGTCGTGCTGATATCGTTGAACTCGTACGGCACGACGACGGCCTCGTAGCCGTAGCCATCGGGGCCGACACTCACGACGTCTTCGCCGATGCTGCCGGTGGCCGTAATCGTTTGGCCGCCTCCGGCGACGATGCCCAGCGACGGCGTAAGGTTCTCGGCCGTGGCGAGCGTGCCGTTGTCAGAACCGAAATACGATTCGGCCTCGAAGACGACATTCAGCGCGAGCGAAAGTTCATAATCGCCCTGGGTGCCCGCGACGCCTGCCACCGAGACGAGATACGCGCCTTGCTTGACGGGGTAGAAGCCGTTGGCCACGAGTGTCGCGCCGGCTGCCGACGCGGTCCCCGTCCATACCGCGGTCCCGTCGGGGTCGAGCACCGCGACGGTCGCCCGCAGTCCGGCAGACGCCGACAACACAAACGACAATCGCTGGCCGGGCAGCAAGTCGAGCGCGAACTTGTCCACATCGGTGGCCGACTGGATGATGCCGCTGTTGTACGACACCTGGTTGAGCCCGTTCAGGTGCCAGAATTTGGTGGGGGTCTGCGCCTCGACCTGCGCGGCGTCGAGCGTCCAGGTGGCCGTAAATGGCGCCAGCGGATTGCCGAAGCTGTCGGCCAGCGCGCCGGCGGCAAACGTCGCGGTGAGAGAGCCTTCTTCTTCGATCCCGGAAATCAGGTACAGCACCGAATCGGCGTCGAGCAGGTTGTAGCCGACGACCTGGCCGATGCTCACGTCGAGATCATCAAGGCCGACCGAGCCGACGGCGTAAGCCTCGTTAAGATCGATTTGAATGGCGGTCAGTGGCAGAGCGACCGTCGTGCCGGCGACGGGCGAAACGGCCGTCACCTGCATCGGCAGCACGTCGTAGCGGAACGATCCGCTGGCGGCCTCGATGAACTCGCCGCCGACGGATTGAATGGCCCCGGCCGCAATGCTCATGGTTTGCAGCCCCTGCGCCACTACGGGGCTGGACACGAACGTGAACGTCAACGTGTCGGCGTCGGTGAACTGCACGCCGCCGGCCGGCAGCCCGTTGACGAGCAGATCGCCCGCTTGAACGCTCGAGGCCAGGTACGGCTCGGAAAAGTCGATCACAAACGACGTGGGCGCGACCGGCGTCGAGCCATCGATGGGGGGCGACGTCGAGACGACATGAATCGTCCCCAGTTCGACAATCGCCTGACCCAGGGCGTGTACGTCGACGCGTGAGTAAGCCAGGCCGGTATTCGTGACGTTGTCGTCCTCGTCGTCGCCGTCGACGATCGACGTACCGGTATAGCGCACCAGGTCGCGAAACTCGCTAATCGTCAGGTGGCGCCCCAGTTCTTGCTGCGCCAATTCTTGGGCCAGCGCCACAACGCCGGCAACGTGCGGCGCGGCCTGGCTCGTGCCTGCATAGGTCACAATCGAACCGTTGGCTCCCGCACCCGTGATCGGGGCGCCCGGCGCGAACACGTCGGTCAATTGGCCGTCGCGTTGTGAAAAACTCGTGATGCGGTCGGCACCGGTTGTGAAATCGGTCGCGCCGCTCGACCACTGAAACGGGCCACCGACGTTCGAATCCCAAACTGCGCCGACCGCGAACGAATTGGGATCGGCAGCCGGATAGCCGACTCCCTGCGTGCCCGAGTAGTTGTAGTAGCTGTTGCCCGCTGCCGAGACGACCACGACGCCCTGGCCGGCCAGGGCCGCGAGTTCATCGCCGATGCCATAGTCCGAGGCCGCGACGCTGCGGTTGCTGCCGTCGGACAGCGACATGTTCACCGCGACGATGTTGTAGGCCGCGACATGCGAGACCACCCACTGCAATGCCGTTTCGACCGCCGCAAAGCTGCCGAAGCCGGCGTTGTCGAGCACCTTTAAGACGATCAGGTTGACGCCCGGCGCTACACCTCCGTAGGTCGTGTCTTGAGAGCCAATGATGCTGGCGACATTGCTGCCGTGGCCGTGACCGTCTTCGGCGTTGGCCGCACCGGTCGCGAAGTCCTGGTTGTAGACGATCCGATCCGCGACGCCGTTCGCGTTGGCGTCGGGACCGAAGAACGGGTGATTCAGGTCGATGCCCGTGTCGAGGACGACGACCGACAGCCCGCTGCCATCGATGCCCGCAAATTGCGGATCAAGCCGAAAACTGTCCAGATGAATCAGGGGACTCGATTGGGCCGTTTGGACGGCCAGGTCGTCGGCCTGCAACGCGGCCGGTGGAAAAGCGGCATGGGTCACCGCGGCCGAAGACGCGGTTGTCGTGAGCGTCGCCAGCCAATCGGCGCTCGTAGCTGGGCTGGCGCCGGACAGCAGCCGGCGGGCTTCGAGGTGCTCGGCCGCATAACGCACCGCTCGCCGGCCGATGAAAGACTCGCGCTGAGGCATCAAACGGGTCGCAACGAAAAAAGGGAAACTCTCAACGCCGCGTCAATCCGCATGGGAAGGAGGATCCCTCATGCGATCGGCGACGCGACCGGCGGACTCAACCGTGTACACGCGCGGGCAGACGAATCCGCCGCGTCTTACCCCTCCCCACGCTCAATCCCCGTCCTGAACGGCGTTGTTTCCCCACAACCCAATCGCTCGCGCAATACAGGCCCAATCCCCATCGAAAAGCCCGTATATTCTCGGCCGCGCAAAGATCAACGCCTTGCGTCCATCCGGCGCAAGGCGCTGATCTTTGCAATTCTGTTTCCCCCCTCAACCACCGACCGCAGCGACGTGCACTCGAACCGCAGTTCGGCTGCTCGCCATCAGCGGCGGACGGAACGTCGTTTGCGCACGGCGCCGGCGACCAGCATCGCCAGACCCATCCCACAGAGCGCGAAGCTCGACGGCTCAGGCACCGGAACGACCTCGAAGACCGAAGTGCCCGTCGCCAAATCGAGATTGGTCAGGGAGAACTGGATCTGCAACGAAATGCTCGTGTTGACTGCACCGGTAGCGATCGGACCGAAGCTTGCCGTCGTGCCGGCCGATTGCCCGGCCGAGGCCACGGTGAGCGTCGTGCCGGAAAGGAGTTGGCCAGCCGCCAGCAGGCCGCCGTCGATCGACGGGTTGTAGATCGCGCCACCGCCGGTCGACGTCAGTTGTGCAGCGCCCGAATTGAAAATGTCGCGGACTTGAATCGAGATCGACCCGCTGGAAATGCTCGGAGCAAACGAGGGAATTACGGGCTGCAGGAAGTTCAACGTGAAGATCTGCGTGCTGCCGGTGAAGTTCAGCACCGAGATGCCTCCCGTGACAAATGGATCGGCATCCGTCGTGGCATCATCCCAGGCTACGTCTATGCCAATCTTGCCGTCCGGATAGTAGCCATAGTTCGGGTCCTGGGGATCGGCGTCTCCCAGTTCGACAAAGGTCTCGCCGGCGGCGATGTTCCAGGTGCCGGGTTTGGTGCCGGGCGTCGCCACGATCGGCAACTGGATGTCGTTGCCGTCGACGTTGACCCAGAGTTCGGGCGAGATGGTGTCGGCAGTGGCCGGACCGACGCAGGCGATCAAGATGAGCAAACCAAGTCCTGCTACGCTAGCGCTCAACTTGCGCAGATGTTCCCCCATCAACATGAAAGCGTCTCCTGAAGCTCAATTCACTAGCGTTTCCTGATAGTTGATTCGATTCAGACCTGCCCAGGGTGCCGAGGCCATCCCCGAATCGCCTCTTACACCCCATTGCCCACTACAACCCAGTTCCCCCTACCAACGCTGCGGCGTCAACGACTCCTGCGCCGCCAACACGCGATCGCGAACATTCCTGCGACGAGCAATCCCCAACTGCTCGGCTCAGGCACAACCACATAAAAGTCGGAGTTGAACGAAGCCTGGGCCAACGAGCCCAACTCGAATTCCCAGACGATGGAGATGTCGTCGACCAGCGGACCTCCCGGGAAAGTCGGATTCGCCAACGGTCCGCCGAAATCGGCGTTGGCCGCGATGCTCGTCGTCGGCTGCAGGGCAAACGACTGAGGATCATCGAGTAACGTGGCGATCGTCACGCCGTCGATCTGCGCGGCATACAATGCACTGCCGGCAACGCTCTCGTAGGAGGTCCCAGCCGGACCGCTGGCCGTGTGTGCCGTGTCTCCGCGCGTGGCGGTCGAGGCGAAATTCGCGGCGTCGTTCAGGTTGAACGTCACCTTGTAGACATGTGACAAGCCGGTGATGTTGGTCAGCACGATCCCGCCGGTAACGCCGCGTGTGTCGCGATTGCCCGTGTTGGGCGACACGCCGCTGACCGCGGCCATGAGAACCTCGTTGCTGAAGAACCCCGGAAACATCTGGGATCCCAGCCCGTAGTACCCGCCACTGTTGGCGGTAAAGCCGATCCCGAAATAGTTCTCAGGATTCTGAAAGTCCTGAATCAGCGGGACCGCGATCGACTCGCTATGTGCACCGCCATCGACTTCGATGGTCACGGTGGCCATCGGCGTGGCGTGGGCAGGGGACAAAGCGACAAACCATACGCTTGCCGCTGCAAGAATTCCCAAGCAAGGCGTGCGGCGCAGAATTCCCCACCGGCCGCGAAGCCTTGCGGCAAACCGAATTCGCTTCTGCTTCACTGGCATGCTCCTCGACGAACTGCACCGCGGCCCCGAAAACCACGGCAACTGCCAACAAAGGCGCACACTGGCTGATTGCGCAAGAAACTTACCGATTCGACATCGCAGCGGTCAAGGATTTTCTATGGAAAAAATGGCATAACGTTTCCCATGCCCCTACGGGGGGGAGACGCTCTACGCCGACTGACTGTGTTGCTAATGCCCGGGTGTGTCACCTGCCAGAGTCGCATGCGTCGGGCCAAGCCAAGTCGAAGAGTGGACAAGAGAAGATAGAGGAGAAAGAAGAAATGGAGACGAAGGGGCTCGAACCCTCAACCTCAGGCTTGCAAAGCCCGCGCTCTCCCAATTGAGCTACGTCCCCGAAAACGCCGCGTAAGGGCAGGCGGTTCGGTCCCGCGCCTGTCGCGCGGTCGTACGGCCCAATCTGACGTAAATCAGCAACGGCCGTCAACGGGGCTGAGCGATCCGGTGGAGAAGCATGGGGCGACGCCACTTTCATCGATTACCAGCTCGCTACCCCGAGCACAAAACATACCCATATCTCTTTGACCTGATTCGGCTTAGGTGCCGAACGAATTCGCGCCCTATAATTCGAGAAGCCGCGGGGTGCCCGCAAGGAGCTGCCGCGATTTTGCACCCGGCCCTGCTCGATCGACACGCCAAACGGTAATCTAAATCTCTTGCTGCCTGATGGCAGCCGAAGGCCGAGTTGCAGGCATCTCCCCGAGAGGCCTTGCCTGCAGGGCTCACCCGCACGAGCCATATTTCGGCGCACCAAAGAAGGACCACTTCTGTGTCGATTGAAGGGGAACATCGTTCCCGTCCACTGGCGGCCGCAGCTTTCTTGCTCGTGGCCCTGCACGCAACAGGAGTCGTGTACGGCGACATTGGGACGTCGGTCCTTTACGCCGTCAACGAGATTTTCTTCGGACACGGTGGCGCCAAGCTCTATCGCGAGAACATCCTCGGCGCCATCAGCCTGGCCCTGTGGGCGTTGACGTTCGTCGTCACGATCAAATACGTCTGGTGTGTGCTGTATGCGGATCACCGTGGCGAAGGAGGGGTGTTCGCTCTGTTCGCCAAAGTGGCACTAGCAAAGAGCCAACTGCTTTCAACTCGCGCCTTGAGCATTTTGCTGCTGTTGGCGGCCGGGATGCTGTACGGCGACGGCATCATTACACCCGCGATCTCGGTGCTCGGTGCCGTCGAAGGATTAAAGGTCATCACGCCAGCGTACGAGGAGTACGTCGTCGTGTTTACGATCTTGATCCTGTTCGTGCTGTTCTCGCTGCAGCGGTTTGGTACGGCCAGCATCGGCTCGATCTTTGGCCCGACAATCGTGGTCTGGTTCACGGCCATCGGCATCCTCGGCGCCATGCACGCGCTCCGCGTGCCGGACGTGTTTTGGGCGCTCAATCCTTGGTATGCCGCCCGGTTTCTCTGGAGTAACGACGCGCACACGGTGCTGAGCGTGCTGGGCTCCGTCATCCTCGTGGTCACCGGTGGCGAGGCACTCTATGCCGACATGGGCCACTTCGGCCGCAGGCCTATTCAGTTCAGCTGGATGGTGCTGGCCTATCCCTGCCTGACGTTGAACTATCTGGGCCAGGGGGCCTACTTGCTGTCGGGCCAGGAGGTGATGAGCAACAACGTGTTCTTCTCGATGGTGCCGACGCCGGCGCTGCTCCCGATGGTCGTCCTGGCGACGGCCGCCGCAGTGATTGCCAGCCAGGCGCTGATCAGCGGCGCCTTTTCCCTGACCGCACAAGCCACGGCGCTGGGGCTGCTGCCGCGTTTCCGTACGACCCACACGTCATCGAGTCACGAAGGCCAAATCTATTTGCCGGCCGTCAACACCGCCTTGTTGATCGGCTGCCTGGTCTTGGTCATCTTCTTCCAGTCGAGTACCAACCTGGCGGCTGCGTACGGCATGGCCGTGGCAGGCGTCATGCTTGTCACCTCGCTATCGATGTTCCACATCGCACTGGTCGAGTGGCAATGGAAGTCTTGGAAGGTCCTGGCGACGTTCGGCACGTTCGCCGCGATCGATTTCGCGTTTCTCACCGCGAACTCGCTCAAATTCACTCACGGCGGGTATATCCCGATCCTGATCGGCCTGGTGCTGTTCGCGCTGATGGCCATCTGGCGACGAGGCCGTCAGGAACTGGCCTTGGCCTATCGCGAATTCACGACCAAGGACATCGGCTGGCTTGTCGCCCGCAAGGCCAAGGCCGGAGAGGCCGAGCACTTGCACGACAGCGGGCTCGTGGCCGAGGCGCAGGCGCTGCACGGCGAGCGCATCCTGCGGATCCTGCCGCGCGGCAGCGTGTTCCTGTCGAGCCGCCCGATCGATTCGGTCGACGATACGCTGCCGGCGCCGATCCGCGCGTTCTTGAAGCGCTACGGAGCGATCGCCGACGAGGTCGTGATCTTTCACGTCCGCCAGGTTTCAGGCGTCCCGACGATTCCCCGTTCGCAGCGGTATGAAGTCTTCGACTTCGGTGAAAGCATCGTTTCGGTGATCGCCAGTTACGGCTTCCGCGACGAGATCAGCATCGATCACGACATCCGCGAACTGCAGCGCCAGGACAAGCTGCTGCGCACGGACCGTCTGTGGACCGTCGAGGTCGGCCAGGAAGAAATCCTGATCGACTCCGGATACTCCGACCTCCAGCGCTTCTGGCACAATTTCGTGTTCCGCGGCGTCATGAAGCTGTTCATCCGCACGCTCGGCTTGATCGGCGTGCAGGGCATCGCCCGGTATGTGCACATCCCGGCGCTCCGCGGCATGCCCTTTTGGCGGCGGCTGCGTTATGCGGTGTTTCGCGGCCTGGTGCGCCGCGCCGTGCCCGTGCATCAGTACTTCGGCGTGGCCCGCGAAGTAAACATCTCGACCATCTTGATTCCGATCGTGGTCGCCAGCGACGGCGTCAAGATCTATATGCCGGACCTCGAAACGCCGCAGCGCGACGAGAGCCTGCTGCATCCGTTTGCCGACACGCGCGCCCAGGCTTCCCAAGAGACCGCCGAAGACGCAAACGGCAACGGCTCGTCGCATCATCACGCCAATGGAACCGTAACCGCGCAGGGCAGCGACGCCCCCCACCAGCAAAACGATTAGTTTGGATGCGGTTCATAGCGGATCCGGCCAGACTCGGGTGCTACCGCGCTGCGCTTCGTCGGCGCGAATCGAATCCGAGCATTACGGCAGAATCTTCTTGCATTCTCCTGCCCTCAACCCAAGAATTAAAACCTAGCGCCGCGAAGGGTTTTTACTGCTGGGGCATGGCACCACGCTCGTCGCCGTGCGCTTACTTCTCCGCGGGGAGGTTTCCCCATGTGGCGGGCAGTTCTTCGGCCCTTGTCGCCGAGCTGGCGACGTTGCCTGGGCTTCGCGGTTCTATTGCTATCGTGCGAGCTGGGCGGGCGCGTGTTCTGCCACGGCGCCGAGGTGGCTGCCAGCTCCGCGAGTGATTTCCAATCCCGTGGGCAAAGTACGCTGGACTATGTCACGGCCGATGCCGCGGCCGTTCTGGCACTGCGTCCCAACGATGTACTCGATCTCCCGCTGCTGAGAGTCTTGCAGGGCTACTTGGATCTCGGTGTGATTACCGCGCCGCTGCCGCTAACCTTCATCGATCAGTACACGGCCGCCTTCCTGAAGCCAGACCCGAGCCGGCCGCCCGGCCGCGGCCTTGTGTTCGACCTGAACATTTTCCGCACGCGTAAGGCCATCGATTGGGAGAAGAAGCTCAAGGCGTTGTCCGGGCAGCTTCAGCCGGTGAGCTTCAAGGACACGACCTACTACCGCATCTCCAGCGGCAGAACGTTTTTCTGGCCGGCCGATGCCTACCACTTTGTGGTTGCCGACGAATGGTGCATGCAGCGGGCGATCGACCGCGGGCCGGCCGAGATGCACGACGACCTGCCCTGGTCCAATGTCTGGCCAAAGATCGCGCAGGCTCCGATCGTCGTCGCCATCGATCCGGCCTGGGTGCTGCCCAAGCTGGACCAAGTCGCCAACCAAGGGCCGGCCAAAATGATCGGACCGGCCGTCAAGGGCTTGCTCAAAGATGCTCAATCTCTGGCGTGCACGATGCATCTCGACGGCAGCAACATACATGCCGAGACCTGGCTGACCTGCGCCGACGAGGAAGCGGCCAAAAAGCGCTTGCAGGGGCTCAAAAGCATGTTGGGGCTGGCCAAACAACTGGCGTTCCCCAAGAACAAACCAGGGACGCCCGTGCCGGCACCTGCGAATGGAAATCGCTCAGACAGTGCCATGACCATGGTCGCAAATCTGTTGGCGAAGCCCGAGTTTGTCGTCGACGGTACGTCGGCGCGCATCGTCGCAGAAACGCAGGGCACCCGCGCCGAAGGCATCTTCATCGTCGTCTCGGCGGCCAATATCGCCTTTGGCGAAATCGCAAACGCAGGGGATCTGCTCTCCGTAGCGAACGCTTCCGAGGAAACGGCTCCCGTTCCGGCCGGTGTACTGCAAGCCGTCGAAGCCGCCGAGGCCGAAGCCGCGCGGGCCAAGGGGCAGACTCCCCGTCCGGTGACCGATGCGTGGGAAGCGCCGCGCCGGACCGCGGCGCGCATCGATGAGCAACTTGCCGCCGCCTGGAGCAGAGCGCAGATCCAGCCCGCCGCATTGGCGGACGAAGCCGAATTGCATCGCCGTGTCTGGCTCGATCTGGCGGGCGTGATACCACCGGTTGCCGAAGTCCGGGCTTATCTGGCCGACAACTCGAGCGACAAATACGAACGGCTGATCGACCGCTTACTGGCAGGGCCGTTGTACCCGCGCAGTTTCGCCGCGCGTTGGCGCTCGGTCCTCGTTCCCGAGGCAGAGACCAACCGTCAACTCGCCAATTTCGTCATCGGGGACGAAATGTGGCTGCAAAACGCGCTGCGCGCAAACCAGCCTTACGACGCCTTGGTAAGGGCCTTCGTGGAAGCCCCCCTCGGCACAGAACAACAGCCCACCAATCCGTTCGCGGCAAGTGATCGTCCGGCGGCGCCGCTGGGGTACTATTTTGCCAAGCAGGGCAAACCCGAGAATATCGCCGCCGGGATCACCCGGGCGTTCCTCGGCGTGCGCGTCGAATGCGCCCAATGCCACGACCATCCGTTCGCCGATTGGAAACGGAAGCAGTTCTGGGGGCTGGCGGCTTTCTTCGCCGGCATCGCCCAACAGCAGCCCGGCAATCAGTTTTCCGCCCTTCTCGAAAAGCCCTTGCCCCAGGCGGAAATCGTCATCTCGGGCACGGAACAAATCGTGCCGGCCGCGTTCATCGACGACCGCCAGCCCGATTGGAAAACCGGGGAATCGCCGCGTGCCGCTTTTGCCCAATGGTTGACATCGCGGGAGAATCCCTGGTTTGCCCGCGCCGCGGTCAATCGCGTGTGGGCCCAATTGTTCGGCGTCGGGTTCGTCGATCCGGTCGATGATTTCGATCCGAACAATCCGCCGAGCCATCCGGAGATCCTCGAACTGCTGGCCGGGGACTTTGTCGAGCACGATTTCGACCTGCGGCATCTACTGCGCAGCGTGCTGCTCACGCGCGCCTACCGTGCCACCAGCGCTCGCCAGGACGAGACGCCGGTCGATCCGCGCATGTTCAACGGCATGCCGCTGCGTGGCCTGACTCGCGAACAAGTGCTCGACTCGGTCGCTCAGGCCACAGGCGCGCCGGCGTCTCCGGTGCGGTTCACGCAGTTTTTTGTCATCAACGATCTGACCGAGTCTTTCCTCAGTTCGCCGGACAAGCCGACCGAGTTCGAGATGTCCGTGGCCCAGGCGCTGACCCTCATGAACGGGCAGACGGTGACCGGCGCCACGAGCTTGAACGACAGCCTGACTTTGATGGCTGCGGCCGAATTGCCTGGGCTGACTCCACAGCAGCGGATCGAAACGCTGTATCTGGCCACCTTGTCGCGACCACCGCGTGCCGAGGAATTGCAGAGATTGTTGGCATACGTCGAGGCGGGAGAGCAGCGCCAGGCACTGGCCGACGTGTTCTGGGCATTGCTCAATTCGAGCGAATTCTTGTTCAACCACTAGTTCGATCGCTGCGGGCACGCGCCGCGTCGATCCCGAGACAATTCCTGCGAGAGGGCAATGCGATGAGTCACCGCAATCGCACGTGGCAGGCCACGCGGCGCGAGTTATTACAGGGCGGGATCGCGGCCGCCTGCGGAATCTCCCTATCCGGATGGTTCGACGCTTTGGCGGCGCGCGCGGCCGACGCCACCGGCAGACGACGCGCTTGCATTCTGCTGTGGATGCCCGGCGGACCCAGCCAGCTCGACACCTTCGATCCCAAGCCCGGTGAAAAAAATGGCGGGCCGTTCAAGGCCATCGAGACCAACGTCCCGGGTATTCAGATTTGTGAACACCTGCCCAAAATGGCTCAGCAGGCCGACAAGCTGGCCATCGTCCGTTCGATGAGCACCAAGGAAGGCGATCACGATCGAGCGACCTATTACCTCCGCACCGGCAATCAGCCCGGCAGCCCGGTCGACTATCCGTCGATCGGGGCGCTCTTGGGGAAAGAGTTGGGCGGCGACGTCGACAGCGAGCTGCCGCGCAGCGTAAGCATCGCCGGCTATCGGTTTATCAGCACGGCCGCCTTTGGGTCGGGATTCCTGGGACCGCGATTCGCGCCGGTTCACGTGGGCGCCTTACCCATGCAGCCGATCGATCCGAACCAGGAAGGCGACCCGTACGAGCGCATGTTCCAGGTGCGCAACTTGGAACGCCCGCAGGACCTTGCTGTCGAACATCAATCGTCGCGGCTGGAGTTGCTCGGGACGCTCGAGTCCGACTTCCTCGCTCACCGCCGCGGCCCGGTCGCCGAGGCCCGCGCGGCCGCATATGCCGGCGCGCAGCGGATGATGGAAGGCAGCCTGCGCACGGCGTTCAAGCTTTCGGACGAAGATGCGGCGCTGCGCGATCGCTATGGCCGCACGCCCTTTGGCCAGGGCTGCCTGCTGGCCCGCAGGCTCATCGAGCGCGGAGTGCCGTTCGTCGAAGTCGGGATGAACGGCGCGGGCACCAACGACATCTCCGGCTGGGACACCCACCAGGACAATTTCAACCGGCTCCAGCCGATGTTGGGCGTGCTCGATAACGGCTGGTCGACGCTCATGACGGACCTGGCCGAGCGCGGCCTGCTCGAAACGACACTCGTGATCTGGATGGGCGAATTCGGCCGCACGCCGGTCATCAATTCCAACAACGGCCGCGATCATTTCCCGGCCGCCTGGTCGAGCGTGCTGGCCGGTGGGGGCATTCGGGGTGGCCAGGTTGTCGGCCGCACGACCGACAACGGCATGGAAGTCGCCGAGCGACCCGTCGCCGCGCCCGACCTGATGGCCACGATCGTCCGGGCGCTGGGGCTCGACCCGACGAAACAGAACATGTCCAACGTGGGCCGGCCGATCCGCCTGGCCGAGCCCGACGCCAAGCCGATCGAGGAGTGCCTGTCATGAACTGGCGCATCGATTATCGCCCACGTCGCGCCTGGGCACTCGCCTGCCTCGGGTTCGTGATGCTGGGCACGATGAGCACGTCTTACGAGTGCCTTGCCGCAGATAGCCAGCCCGCGACCGCGGCCTCCGCGGCCATCGCCGATGCAGCCGCCGTCGTACCCAACGACGTCCAGGATTTTTACGTCCTGGCGCGCGTCCGGCCGCTGCTGATCCGTGTGCATTTGCTACGCGACGGGCAGTCGTACCAGACCGCTTGGGGACGTTGGCTCTGGCAGCGATTCAACGATGCCGACAAAGATCACAGCGGCATGCTCGACGACGATGAATTCCTGGGGCTGCGCGCAGATGTGCAAGGTCTCCGCCGCAGCGAGGTCAACACCGGGACACGGTCGCAAGAGGTGTCGTTCCTCGATTGCGACGTTCAACCGGTGGATGGCTTGATTTCGCTGGCCGAGTTCGTGAGGGAACTTGGTGGGCTGGGAATTCAGACCTCCTCGTCCGCCAGCCGCACGGCTGTCGCACCCGACCGCTTGACGAAGTTGCTCGACCGTGACACCACTGCCGGGCTCTCGAATGCCGAGGGGACGGCGGCGCTCACATCGCTGTCGCCGCTCGACTCGAGCGACGACGAGATGATCTCGTTCCAGGAGCTTGATCCTGAAGCGAACCCCTTGCAAGCGCGCCGCGTAGTCGCCAACTCTGGGCAACCGACCAGTAATTCGCTGTTTGCACCCTCGCCAGGCCCCCCGCTGGCGCCGCTGGCGGTGCAGGTCTTTGCCGAATACGACCTTCCCGTGACGCAAGCCCCGGTCCCAACAGTCAACGCTCTGGCCGGCGGCACCAGGATCGACGTTCGTCGGTCGCCCGGCGACGGCCAACTGACGCCCGAGGAGCTTGTCCTGGGCACCGAGGCATTTGCCACGGCCGACGCCGATCACAACGGCGCGCTCGATGCTGCCGAATTCACGGCATGGTTCGAACAGCGCTCGCCCGACGGCGAGTTTCTCGTCCGGCTCGGGCGGCGCGAGTTGCCATTTTCCCAGCAGGTCATCTGCCTCGCGCACGCGCCGGATTTCGAATTGAAATATTCCGAGACGAACAACCGCAAGAAGGCTGTGCTGGTGGGCGACCGCGTACGACTGGAATTGACCAGCCTCGCCGACCCGAGTCCACGCGAGACTCGCGAGGCTTCGGCTGCGCAGTTCACCGCACAAGACCGCGACAAGAACGATTACCTCGACCGAAACGAGATCGGCGGTGACGAAATCTTGATCGCCGCCGATCAGGACGGCAACGGCATGGTGTTCCTGCCCGAATACCTGGCGTACCGCGAACGCCTGCAAAGCATGGGCCTGGCCGGCGCGAGTGCGACGCTGGGCGAACTGGGCAGCACTCTACCGGAAGCGCTCGACACGAACAAAGACCAACGCCTTTCGGCCCGCGAGCTGATGCAATTGCCAGAGCGCATCGCCGACTGGGACCGCAACCGCGACGGGCAGCTCGCCCCCGAGGAAGTGCCGCAAAGCCTCTCGCTGACCCTGGGCTATCTCAACCCGCAGCCGCGGCAGCCCTTGGGACTCCTCGTCTTCGCCGGGTCCATCGTGCCGTCTCGACCCGTGGCGACCGTCGACGACTCGCGCCCCAAATGGTTCGTGCGGATGGATCGCAACGCCGACGGCGACGTGTCACGCCGCGAGTTCCTCGGCCCGCTCGAAATGTTCGAGCGTGCCGACGCCGACCACGACGGACTGCTCAGCCCGCAAGAAGCGGATTCGCTTAGACCTTGATCTCCCGGAGGCCAAGGATCTCGCGCGGGCCAGCGGTCTTACGAGGACCGGTGGCCCGATCGACGAGATTTCGTCCAACCGCTCGCCGCATTACGGCGCGTCGAAGTTCTCGGGACTGGCCAGGATGAACGCGAAGGCATCGTTCCACTTGAGGCCCTCATTGACCCCGCCGATCTGGGCCTCGAAGTTGTTGACTTCGCCGACCGAGGCCTCGCGCTGGATCGTCATGTCGAACCAGCCGCCGAGCGGATCGCCCGGGATGCCGTTGATCAGCCGCTCGGTGTAGATGTAGTTGCCCAGGATGAGGTCGGCGATGCCCGCGCGGTCCAGGCCGACCGTCAACAGCGGCGAGATCGCCGTACCCCAGGCGTCGTTCGACAGGCCCGTGGCATAGCTGTTGAGAGTTCCACCGTTCGCGGCGAAATATTCGTCCGAGGCCACGATCTGGGCGAGCACCTGCTCCTGCGTCTGGCCGCCGGCAAACGCGGCCAACCAGCCGGCCAGACCCGTCGAATCGACGGCCCGGCCCAGGAACTGCTGGTACCAGCCATTGAGCAGCCGGGTACGATACTCGGTGCTCGCCAGCACGGTCTGTGCGACATCCTCGCGGCTGGTTCCACCGTTGAGTTGGGCGAGGAAATTGGTGAATCCCATGATGTCGATCTGGCGATGCAGGGCCTGGAAGTACAGGTTGCGCAGCCAGTTTTCGTTCGTGCCGTCCGGCTCGGGCGTGAGGATCTTGTTGTTGAAGACCACCGAGGCCCCGTTGAACGACGTGCCGTTGACGATGTCAACACAGTCATTGTAGACCTGGTTGCCCGACGTGGTGATCGACCCGGCGAGGATGCGCGTGGTGCCGGGGGCGTCGGTCGTCAAGTTTGCCAGGGCACTCAGGCCGCCCACCGTGTCGGCGAACGTCGTCCCCACCGCGTTGATCGTCAGGCTCCGGGCCGTGCCGTCGGAGTCGAGCGTGGAGCTGAAGCCGACGTTGGTGCCGGTCAGCGTAGTGTTCGCTGCCAGCACGACGTCGTCGTTGTACGACTGGTTGCCCGTGACCGTGATCGCGGTCGTGGCGATGCGCGTCCCGCCGTTAGCATCGGTGACAATCGAGGCCAGAGGGTTCGTGCCGCCAACGATGCCGCTGAACAGCGTCAAGCCGCTGCCGAACAAGGTGAGGTTGCGGGCCGTCGCGTCCGAGTTCAACGTGCCGCCGAAGGTCAGGTTAGTCCCGGTCAGTGTGACGTTGCCGGCCAGTGTCACCGGGTCGTTGTAGGTCTGCGCGCCGGTCGTCGTCACGTTGGCCGTGATCGTCGTCGTGCCGGGCGTGTCGGTCGTCAGGCTGGCCAGCGGGTTTGTGCCGCCGACGGTGCCCGTGAACAGCGTCGTGCCGGCCGTATTGACGATCAGGTTGCGGGCCGTGGCGTCCGAATTGAGCGTGCCGCCAAAGGTCACGTTGCCCGAGCCGGTGCTGGCCAGGGTGACGTTTGCGCCCAGCGTCACCGGGTCGCTGTAGGTCTGTGCGCCGGTCGTCGTCACGTTCGCGCCGAGCGTCGTCGTGCCGGCCGCGTTGGTGGTTACGCTCGCCAGGGCCGCGGTGCCGCCGACGGCGCCGCCAAACGTCGTGGCACCGGTCCCGTTGACCGTCAACTGTCGGGCCGTGGCGTCTGAATTGACCGTACCGGCAAAAGTGATCGCCGTACCGGTCAGCGTGACGTTACCGGCCAGCGTCACCGGGTCGTTATAGGTCTGTGCGCCGGTCGTCGTCACGTTGGCCGTGATGACGGTCGTACCGGGGGCGTCGGTGGTCAGGCTGGCCAGCGGGTTCGTACCGCCGACGATGCCCGTGAACGTCGTCGCGCCGCTGGCGTTGACCGCGAGCGTGCGCGCCGTGGCGTCGGAGTTCAAGGTGCTGGCGAACGTGATCGCCGTGCCAGCGAGCGTCGCGTTGCCGGTCAGAACCACCGCGTCGTTGTAAGTCTGCGCGGCAGTCGTGGTCACGTTCGCGGCGAGATTCGTCGTGCCGCCGGCGTTGGTCGTCAGATTGGTCAGCGCGGTGGTACCGCCTACGACGCCGCCGAAGGTCGTCGCGCCGGTCGTGTTCACGGTCAGGTCGAAGGCGCCGTTGACCGTGCTGGCCAGCGTGATGGCCGCGTTGCCCGTGCTTGCCAGGACAGTATTCGCTGCCAGCGAAACCGCGTCGTTGTACGTCTGCGCGCCGGTCGTCGTCACGTTGCCGGCCAGGCTCGTCGTACCGCCGGCATTGGTCGTCAGACTGGTCAGCGCGGTGGTGCCGCCCACCACACCGCCGAAGGTCGTCGCGCCGGTCGTGTTCACCGTCAGATCGAAGGCGCCGTTGACCGTGCTGGCCAGCGTGATGGCCGCGTTGCCCGTGCTCGCCAGGACAGTATTCGCTGCCAGCGACACTGCGTCGTTGTACGTCTGCGCGCCGGTCGTCGTCACGTTGCCGGCCAGGCTCGTCGTGCCGCCGGCGTTCGTCGTCAGGCTCGTCAGCGCAGTCGTACCGCCCACCACACCGCCAAAGGCCGTCGTGCCGGTCGTGTTCACCGCCAGGTTAAAGGCGCCGTTGACCGTGCTGGCCAGCCCGATGGCCGCGTTGCCCGTGCTCGCCAGGACCACGTCATTCGTGAGCGTCACTGCATCGTTGTAGGTCTGCCCGCCGGTCGTCGTCACGTTGCCATCGAGGCTCGTCGTACCGCCGGCGTTGGTCGTCAGGCTCGTCAGCGCGGTGGTGCCGCCCACGACGTCGCCAAACGTCGTCGCGCCGGTCGTGTTCACCGTCAGAGCGAAGGCACCGTTGACCGTGCTGGCCAGCGTGATGGCGGCGTTGCCCGTGCTCGCCAGGATCGCGCTACCCGTCAGCGTCACCGCGTCGTTGTAAACCTGCGCGGCGGTGGTCGTGACGTTGCCGGCCAGGCTCGTCGTACCGCCGGCGTTGGTCGTCAGGCTCGTGAGCGCCGCCGTGCCACCCACGACACCGCCGAAGGTCGTCGTACCGGTCGTGTTCACCGACAGATTGAAGGCGCCGTTGACCGTGCTGGCAAAGCTGATCGCGGCGTTGCCCGTGCTCGCCAGGACCGCACTCCCCGTCAGCACCACGGCGTCGTTGTACGTCTGCGCGCCGGTCGTCGTGATATTGGCGCCAATTTCCGTGTCGCCTGCGGCATCGGTGGTCAGGCTGGCCAAGGCAGTTGTCGCGCCGACGGCACCACCAAACGCCGTGGTCCCGTCGTCGTTGACGGTCAGCGTTCGATTCGCGCCCATAGAATTGACGGTTCCGGCGAACGAGACCTCGGTACCGGTCAGCGTGACATTGGCGCCGAGCAAGACGTCGTCGCCATAGGTCTGGTTGTTGGCGGTCGTGATATTGGCCGAGATCAGCGTCGTTCCCGCCGCATTCGTGGTGATGCTCCCAAGCTGATTCGTGCCACCCACCGTGCCGGCGAATTCCGTCTGGCCGCTGCCATTGACGGTTAGATCCCGTGCCAAGACACCATCCGAGTTCAAGGTGCTTTGGAACGACACGTCGGTGCCGGAAAGCGTCACATTCGCGCCCAGCGTGACGGCGTCGTTATAGGTCTGTGCACCCGTCGTGACGACGTTGCCCTCGAGCACCGTCGAGCCGGCTGCGTCGGTGGTCAGGCTGGCCAGGTTGTTCGTCGCGCCGACCGAGCTGGCAAAATCCGTGATGCCGCTGGCATTCACGGTCAACGTGCGGGCCGTACCGTCGGAATTGACCGTCGAGTTGAAGGTGATGTTCGTGCCCGTGATCGTGCTGTTGGCTTCCAACTGCACGCGCTCGTCATAAGTCTGAGCACCACTGGTGGACAGCGCGGTGCCCAGCAGCACCAGGTCGCCGGCATCGCCTTGGGTGTTGACCGACAGCGCGGCCAGCGCCGTGAAATCGGCCGGAGCGACGGCCGTCAGGTCGATCTGGTTGGCAAAATTTCCCGTGAAGCCGGAGAAGGCGATACCTTGAATCGTGTTCGCGGCGGTGGCACCGGGGGTCGGATCGTTGCCGTTGATCTTGACGTTGCCGCCCGCGACCGTGATGGCAATGTTGTCGGCTGCATTGCTGCTGATCGTGAGCACATTGCCCGCCACGTTCGCCGTGACGGCCAGCAACCGGCGCTCTTCGAGCGCGTCGTAGTGCAGGCGCGATGTGTGCACCGAGGAGAAAGCGGCGCTGGTCAACCGACGCGATGATTTGCGACCCCTGCGCCGCTCGCCGACGAACGTGCGCACCCAACCGAGAAGATTTCCCACAGTTGCTAACACCTCGACGGCCGGCATGTAGGCGGCGCACCCCTGGATGGCCAGCCAGAGAGGCCTGAAGAGCCCCCGAACCGCGCACCTCCTCGCGCCATTTCGGGCTCCGTTGCGTTTGGTTTTCCAGAGTAGTTGCGGCCCGCAACGGTGTCAAACTACGGAGAATTCGCCGCCTTGGCGATTCGCACGGGGCGGTTCAAACTATTCCCCTAGCCGCTGCAACTACCCACGGACGCAAAACCGACACGCCCAGCAAAACACGACGCTCCCGAGTCCCCACGGGGTCTCGGGAGCGTCGATGTTGTTGGCAACGCGTTGTGCTTCCGACAAGCGGCTTTCCGAGCCTACTTGATGTACAGCATCTCCTGATACGTCGGCAGCGGCCAGATGTCGTCGGCCACCCAGCCTTCGAGCTCGTCGGCGTATTTACGAATCTCGGCCATCGCCGGGAGCACGTCCTTGCAATAAAAGGTCGCCTCGTCGTCGAGGTTCGCCGCGCCGCCGTGCTCGAGCTTCTTGGCCAGACCGCTGATCGCGTCTTGCAACGACTTGACCAGTTCGGTGATCCGATCGAGCGTGTCGGTGTCGAACTCGTAGCCAACCAGCTTCAGGTTGGCACAAGTCGAGGCCAGCTCGTTCTGATAGCGGATCGCCGCCGGGAAGATCAACGTGCGCGCCATTTCGAGCGTCTGCAGAGCTTCGGTGTGCACCGTCTTGCAGTACTGCTCCAGGTAGATGTGCAACCGGCTTTGCAGCTCGCGTTCGGAAAGCACCTCGTACTTGGCAAACAGTTCAAAGACGCCTTTTTCGCCCAGGACCGGCAGGGCCTCGGGCGCCGTCTTCATGTTCAACAGCCCGCGGCGCGCGGCCTCGTCGTGCCACTGCTGCGAATAGCCGTCACCGTTGAAGATGATCGACTCGCACTCCTTGATGATCTCGGAGAGCAGCGTCTGGACGGCGGCATTCAGCTTGCCGGGGTCGCCCCCGATCGCCGCCTCGAGCTTGCTGGCGCAATAGTCGAGCGACTCGCAGACGATCGTGTTCATCGCCACGAGCGGCCCGGCGATCGACTGGTTGGCGCCGACCGCGCGGAACTCGAACCGATTGCCCGTGAACGCGAAAGGACTGGTGCGGTTACGATCGCCGGCATCCTTGGGCAACGGCGGCAGCACGTCGACCCCCACGGTCAACGTGCCCTTGGACAGCGAACTGCTGGCGCCACCCTTCTTGATCTGGTCGAAGACGTCGGTCAGCTGGTCGCCGAGGAAGATCGAGATGATCGCCGGCGGGGCTTCGTTGGCGCCCAAGCGGTGATCGTTTCCGGCCGACGCCACGACGGCACGCAGCAGGCCTTGGAACTTGTGGACGGCCCGAATGACCGCGGCACAAAAGACCAGGAACTGGGCGTTTGCGTGGGGCGTGTCACCCGGGTCGAGCAGGTTGCCCTGCGACGAGGAGCCGAGCGACCAGTTGACGTGCTTGCCCGAGCCGTTAACGCCGGCGAACGGCTTTTCGTGCGTCAGGCACGCCATGCCGTACTTCTCGGCGACGCGCTTGAGCGTCGTCATGATCAACTGCTGATGATCGGTGGCCAGGTTCGCGGATTCGAACGTCGGCGCGATCTCGTACTGGCCCGGGGCCACTTCGTTGTGCCGGGTCTTCACGGGGATGCCGAGCTTATACAATTCTCGCTCGGTTTCGAGCATGAAGGCCAGCACCCGCTCGGGAATAGCGCCGAAGTAGTGGTCTTCAAATTCCTGTCCCTTGGGGGGCTTGGCGCCAAACAGCGTCCGGCCGCAGGTGAACAGGTCGGGCCGCGAGAAGTAGAAGTGCCGATCGACCAGGAAGTACTCCTGCTCGGGGCCGGCGGTCGAGGCAACGAACGCGCCGTCGGTCTTGCCGAACAGCTTCAGAATCCGCTGGGCCTGCTTGTTCAGGGCCTGCATCGAGCGCAACACCGGCGTCTTCTTGTCCAGCGCTTCGCCGGTCCAGGAAACAAACGCCGTGGGAATGCAGAGCGTCGTGCCGTTCGGGTTCTCGAGAATATACGCCGGGCTGGTGACGTCCCAGATCGTATAGCCGCGGGCCTCGAACGTCGCGCGAATCCCACCCGAAGGGAAGCTCGAGCCGTCGGGCTCGCCCTGAATGAGCGCCTTGCCGCTGAATTCAGCCAGGGCTCCACCTTCGCCGTCGGGAGCGAGGAAGCTGTCGTGCTTTTCGGCGGTCAGGCCGGTCAGCGGATAGAAGACGTGAGCATAGTGGGTCGCACCCTTTTCGATGGCCCATTCCTTCATGGCCTGCGCCACGACGTCGGCCACGGTCGGGTCGAGTTTTTGGCCCGCCTTGATCGTCTTCATGACCGATTTGTAGACGTCTTTCGGCAGCCGGGCCCGCATCACCGCGGGGCTGAAGACGTTCGAGGCAAACAGCTCCTGGACCGGGGTGTCGGCAAAGTTCAGGGGCGGGCTGATCGGTTGCCAGTTGGTTACGGCCGAAATCGCGGCCATGCGGGCCGACCCGGTGACCGTCGAACCAAGTCGGCTCGAAGTTCCCGCCGAAGCCGATCCATTGCTTGATGCCGCCTTGCTCACCGTCTTCGTCATCGAGTTCACTGCATCACTTCCTTCGTGTTCAAGCGAGACCAGTCGCGCGCCGAGGTCCGCCGGCTACGTACCGGTCGATCCGCCTCCTTGGCGCAATATGCGGACTGTCCTTTCCTCGCCCCGGAGTCCATCGGGCGCTCGGGCGTGCCGGCCTACCGGCCGAATCGCCCGTTGTAAACGCTCGACGCGACGATTGCACCTATTCGCGCAATGCGTGACCTGCACAGGGATTCAGCGGCTGATTGCAACCCTCATGCCGCCGCCACGGGCCTGCGGGTCGAAGTGGTGGCCAGGGCCACCCTAACTGCCGCGACAGCATACAGAATGGGAAAGCGGAAAAAAATCGCCGCAGGCACTTTTGCTGCCTTGCATTTAGGCAGCCATGATCCGGAGAAACGCAGTTCCTACGCAACCCGATCCAACTGCGACAGGATTCGCGCCGAAGCAATCTAGCCACCGATGAGCTGGAACGAGTTGAAGAACTTGCTGACCTCTTCGTTGGAGGGCGCCTTGTCGAGCAAGTAGCGGACCAAGAGCACGTAGCCTCGGTTGCCGACAACCAGGTAGCGGACCTGCTTGGCCTCGTTGCCGCGCACGTATTTCGACTCGCTCCAGGAGTGCTCGCCAAGCTTGCCGCTGGAGCCCGGCGTGGCGTCGCCGCCGCTGCCGTAATAGTCCTGAAGCCGCGCCAGCAAGGGCTCGCGATCGCTGGTGCTGACATAGACCGCGATCTCGTAGGTCTGGTAGGTCTCGGGCGCTGAGAACCGGACAGTGAACATGTCGCCCACGTCGCGCGGCCGCGCAGGACCGCCGCCGGTTTCTGCTGTCGGCGGCCCCGGGAATTCGGCGCTGAAGCCCCACTCGGACGATTCAAACGGCTGCCATGCAGTCGGCGCCTTGCCGCAACCCGATACGGCCAGCAGGCAGCACCAAGCCATCCAACGCGAGCGGCGAGACATGGCGTTCCCCCTGAGAAGAAGGGTTCTTGCACGGTAACAGCAAGAGCAATTCGTAAGCCAGCCTGGCTCCGTAGCGACGGCAACCACGATCAGCGCCCTTCCAGGCATCGCACGCGCGTAGCGCGAAAACACTAAACGTCGCGCTCAAAAACAGGCGCAACTCCGCGGCAGGGAGGAAACATCGCAGACGCGCTAAGAATACAGAAATCTGGCGAGAGTCGCACGAAGGCGGCCGTTACCGCCGTAGATTGCCGTAAACCAAGTGGGCGCACCAAGATTCGAACTTGGGACCTCAGCCTTATCAGGGCTGCGCTCTAACCAACTGAGCTATGCGCCCGGCGGACGGCAGCTCGAACTGCCGAAACCGGCGATTGTAGCGCCCTCGGGGTCGCTGTCAATTCACAGCCAATTCTAGGCCAAGGGCGGCCGGCAACGCGCCGTGGGACGAGCATCGGCCGACTTGCCGCCAGCACTTCACTGCTGGCCACGACAGCAGTCCACACAGCGAGGTTCGTGCGCGACACAACCCGAAAAGCCGGCATAATTCGTCATGTCGACCGGGCCGCGTTCCGAATAGCTAATCGGAGTATCGACGCTTGCCGCGGCCCGGTGTGCGCCGCCGGTCTTGTCTGACGAAAGGATCCCCGCACATGCGCGTTCCCAAGAGCCTGCTTCTGTTGTCCCTGGCCTGGAACTTGGGGGTCGTGAATCTGGCGACGGCGGCCGACAACACGCCCACGGTCAAAGACGCCATGGCCTTGCGTCCCGTGCAGCCAAACGTCGAATTCGATGTCCCGGCCGACGACAAGCTCGACAAGTGCACGCTCAAGCAGGACAAGAGCGAGGGGCACTCGGGCTGGGTGGTCCGTGGCGATCAGGGACAATTGCTGCGCCGCTTCGTCGATACCAATGGCGACAATACCGTCGACATGTGGTGCTACTACCAGGACGGCCTCGAGGCCTATCGCGACGTCGACAGCGATTTCAACGGCAAGGCAGACCAATGCCGTTGGTTGAACCTCGGCGGAACACGTTGGGGCATCGACAAGAACGAAGACGGCACGATCGACACCTGGAAGGCGATTTCGCCCGAGGAGGCCTCGGCCGAACTGGTCTGGGCGATGGGCCATCGCGACACAACCGCGTTCCAGCGCATTTTGCTGACGGCCGAAGAACTCGAAACGCTCGGCCTCGGGGCAACCCATAAGGAACAAATCGCCGGCAAGATCAAGGCGGCCGCCGAGACCTTTTCCAAGCTGGCCGCCGAACAACAGCTCGTCACGGACAAGAGCAGGTGGGTGAGTTTTGGCGCGGTTCGGCCGGGAGTCGTGCCCCAGGGGACCCAGGGCTCGACCGGTGACCTGGTGGTCTACGAAAACGTCGTGGCGATGATCGACACCGACAAGACGGCCGGCCAGGTGCTGGTCGGTACGCTGATCAAGATCGGCGACGTGTGGCGCGCTATCGACGCCCCCAAGGCGCTCAAGCCGCAGGAGCAACTCGCCGGGTCGGGCTTCTTCTTCGACCCGCTCGAGGCGGCCCGGGCCGACGCCAACGTGGCGGCCAGCGAGGCACCCGACGAAGGCACGCAGAAGCTGCTCGCCAAGCTCGAAGAACTCGACAAGCAAGGTGAGCAATCGGGCGAATTCAGCGAAGAACGCGCCGAACTGCTCAAACAGTTGGCCGAACAGTCGCAACGGCCCGAGGAAAAGGCCCAATGGCTCCGCCAGCTGGCCGACATGCTCAGCGCCGCGGCCCAGGGAGGAAACTTTCCCGAGGGCGTCGAGCAGCTGAAGCAACTTTTCGACGGCCTGGGGACCGGTGAGGAAGACAAGGCCCTGGCCGGTTATGTGAAGTTCCGCTACCTCTCGGCGGAGTACAGCGACAGCCTGCAACAGCCAAAGGCAAACTTCGCCGAGATTCAAACCAACTGGCTCAAGAACCTCGAGCAATATGTGACCGACTATCCGCAGAGCGCCGAGACGGCCGAGGCGCTGCTGCAATTGGCCATCGCCCAGGAATTCGCGGGGCAAGAGGACGAGGCGAAAAAGTGGTTCAACCGGATCGTACAGGACTTTCCCGAACTGCCACCGGCTAAGAAAGCCGCCGGCGCGATCGCGCGGCTCGAATCAGTTGGCAAGCAGCTCGAAATGTCGGGCAAGACGGTCGACGGCAAGATGCTCGAACTGTCGAAGCTCCGCGGCAAAGTGGTCCTGATTCATTACTGGGCCACCTGGTGCGAGCCCTGCAAGGCCGACATGGCCACGATCAAAGAGCTCTACGACAAGATCGGCGGGGCCAAGGGGGGCTTTGTGCCCGTCGGCATTAATCTCGACGCTTCGCCGGAGTCGTTGGCCGCGTTCCTCAAGCAGAATGCGGCCTACCGCTGGCCGCACCTCTACGAGCCCGGCGGCTTGGAAAGCCGGCTCGCGAATGAATTGGGTATTTTGACCCTGCCCACGATGCTGCTCGTCGATCCGCAAGGCCGCGTGGCCAACCGCGGGATCCACGTCAGCGAGCTGGAATCGGAAATCAAGAAGCTCCTGCAGCCCGGCGTCGCCAGCGACAGTGGTGCCGAGAACTCCGAGGCCCCGGGGCGGCGAGCTCGCCAGGCAGAGAACGAACCATCGGCACCTCGCAGTCGCTCGCGGCGCTAAGCGAATCCCCGCCCACAAAGCAGGGTGCAGCGCAAAAAAAATCGCCCTCGGTTCCCGATCGCTCAGCTACGAGCTACCGGAAACCGAGGGCGGGCTAAGCAAGGGCAGGGAAGACGCTCTTCAGTCCGGCTAGGCTGACCAGGTTCGGCTTCCATCGACCTTGATGCGCCACAAAGCCGCGAGGGTTACACAGCGTCAAATTCTCGCGACCGCGCAGTCGGCGGAAAGCCTGTCTCAGTCATCCCTGGGCACGCCCTGGGAGCCGTCGCTGCCGTTGGTTTCACCAGGACCAGCGATTATTGCCCCGCTCGTGGACGCCGCCCTTGTACGCTGCCGAATTCCGGCGGGCGCGGGTCCGCGGCTTATGTGAGGGACGGCGAGGGCGATAGGTGCTCGCCCCGCTGCGCCTTTCGTGGCGCGCGCCGTCGTTTTCTTGTTCCCAATCAATCGCGACCGTCATTGGCGTTCTCCTTGATCATGCTCGGCCGCTACGCCGCGGCTTTCATTGAGCTCGGTGACGGCCTCGTTTAACGCAACGGTTGTGCCAGATGTGCTTGCGCCCTCCCGCCCGGTGTTCACAAGCAGCCTTGCGCCAGGCATTTACGGGCGATAATTTGCAGCGCAACTCCCAGACGACAGCCGAGGCGCACCTCATGGCCTCCTCGCGATGAGGATTGCGCTGCCGCTCATCTCGAACCCCAAATGTGGCAGGCAGTTGCGCCACTACCCTAAGAATCGCCTCCGCGGAAATGGCCACAAACAGCGACCACTAAGCAATTGCCGCGTAATGACTTAAGAATGAATCCACTAAAACAGTGGAGCGCTTCACCATTTTGGTGAAGGCCTCAGGGCTTTTTCTTGGCGCATTCGGCCGTGCTGCGATCGCGTTGCTGCAAGCGCAATCCGGGCGCACGGCTACTCTCGAGCGACTCATTGCTCAGCCGGACTTGAGGCGCAACGTCCGCCGGACGGCGCGATGGAGGCCCATCGTCCGCGGCGCGCACGGGATGCGTTCAAGCCCTAGGAACGATCTTTAAAGCCCTTGTTTTCAGGCACTTACATTAAACACCTGCCGCTCCGGCAAAGCCAGTCCGAGTGCGCGCGCAGCCCCTTCGGGCAGCCATCCAACACGTCCCCGGTAATCCCTTGAATGCAGCCACGTCGTGGGCGCATGCGCATCGCCCTCCTCACGAGCGCAGGGCAAGGCGCAGCAATCCACGGATGTGGAGTCACGTGAGATTAGGCAAGGGCCGTGCCGAACCGCAGTACGGCTGACGCCGGCCTTTGCAATCGCTTGTAGGAACTGCCGCCGAATCGGCCTTGGTTGCAAGCCGACATGTGGGCTAAAACTCGGCAGCTTTGTAGCTGCAACCGCTTGGAAATCCGGTCTTTAGACCGCGCAACGGCCCGAATTGGATCGAAGTCCAAGCGTAGCGGCACGAAACTCGCACCCGCCTCCCGACTGCCCCCGCCGCCTGGATTTGCCGAGCATGGCTGCTCGCGTTCCGGGCGCCCCCCCCACCCAGAAGGGACTCTGTCTTCATGCAACCGATCGACCTCCCGCACCCGCTCGTGGCTGCCGTCTTCCTGGTCCTCTGTGGCCTCGCCTTGACGGTGACCTGGCTCGCCCGCGTCAGCGAAGGCTCAGCGGCACAGGTAGCGTTTCAATGGCTGTTTTTGGGGAGTTTGCTGGTGATGTGCACCAGTACTGCCGTCGCCATTCACTCGCTGCCCGGGAACTGGTTCATGCTCACCGGGGCCACTTGCGGTCTGATGATCGTCGCCGGAGTGTACGACCCGGGTGCCGCCCAGATTGAGCGCAGCCGGGCCTAAACGGCTCGTCTGCGGGGGTATTTGCCCGAAATTTCGCGTTACTCTTCCCGTGGGTTGAAGGGCACAGCGACGCTTGCACCTTTACGCGACCGTGACAGCATCGCGTCACGAACCGGGCAACCGGCAAAATCGCAAGAATGCCTGCGGTCCGCACAACCGTTAGCCGACACCTATTCTCAGGCAGACGCCTCGATGGCGAAGGCAGGGAGCTGCGAAGCAACCCCGCCGCGTGCGAGTCGATCGTCCTAACGGTTTTTGTCGCGGCCTGGCGGCGTTCGGCGGGCAAGCCAGCAACGCTCCAAGTGGACAGCGCAACCGCGCTCGTGCCGCGTTCCCAAACAGGAGGGGGAAGAGCATGCGTCGATTCATTCTGGCAGCGGCCTTGGCGGCTGCGGCCTTGGCTCCGCTGCGAGCCTCGGCCGACGAGCAAGCCATCGCACAGCAGATTGCCGGACGGCTGAAAACCAGCGGCAAACTGCAAAATTACAAGGTCGGTGTGCAATACAACGAGGGCACGGCCACGCTTGAAGGTCGCGTGAGCAGCGTGCAGCAAATGGCCGCCGCCCTGGCCGTGGCAAAGCAGCAGCCCGGCGTCAAGCAAGTGATCAACAAGCTGTCGATCGCCCCGGGCGACGGCGGTGTGCGGCAAACGTCGGCACAGACAGCCGTGCCGCAGCGCATGGCACGCACGCCGCAGCGCGGCCAGGTACCGCGCCCGATCCAACGCGTCGCGCAATTGTCGCCCGACTGCGAACAAGGTGGTGGCATGGTCGGCGACGGCGGCAGCGAGTATGTCGGCACCGGCGCCCCGATGCCGATCGGCGCCTACGGCGGTGCCGGCGCGGCCATGGCAGGTGCGGCCCGCTACGACCAGCCGAACATGCCGAACTACGCTTGGCCCAGCTACGCCGCGCATCCGAACTACGCCGCGGTGACCTATCCGAAACAGTATTCGCCGACCGCCTGGCCGTTTATCGGCCCGTTCTACCCCTATCCGCAGGTGCCGCTCGGCTGGCGGAAGGTGACCTTGGAATGGGACGACGGCTGGTGGTTCCTCGATTTCAAAGACAATTGCGAGCACTAATCTCCTCGCGAGATCTCGCAACTCGATTGCCCGCCGTCTGCACATGTGCAACGCCGCCCGTGGACAGTCTCTCCACGGGCGGCGTCTTTTTTTGCGCGAAATGCTCCGACGATTGCGCGGCGTTTCCTGCGTTCCAAAGAGCGACTGCCGAAGGCTGAGAAGCCTTGCGCGAAGCAGCGCGACGAGGCGTAAAAACGTCGTAGAACCAATCGATCTCACGGTCCGCAAAAAACCCCCTTGTGGACACGCGGATAGACTTGTAACATTCAGGACTCGCCGCGTGATTCTGCACGTCGCATGGCCCGTCTGCTGTGAAGCTGAAAGCCATTTGACAGCAGTTGACCGAAGCGATAGGATTACGGGCTCCCTTGGGGGATTGAGAGTTTGGTTAGCGTCCCTAAGCCGCTACGATGACTCAACTTGCGGCAAGCCGGCAGCAGCCGTTTACGGCAAGCTGCGGTGGTCTTGCGGAGCGGGAGCCGGGGTGGGAAGTGAGTGGTCGGAGGCCGGGTTCAAGTCCCGCCGATTGAGTGGCCGATGAATGGGGTCCCTCGACGGCGAACTGGGATTCGCCCCCTGCCCACTGGGTAGATCGCCGAGCCAGGCTGATGTGCAAATCGGCCGGGCCAAGCGTGGCTGATCTTTGACAATTTGGTTGTGGCAAGATGTGGCATCTCGCGAAGAGGCGCCCCGGACCCTTTGCTAGGGGTCATGGTGCGTGCTCTTCATGGCCTTTGATTTCATCTCTGCCCAGGACCGGCCAAGCGTGGGGTTCGCTTCACGGGCGGCAGGACTTGGGTGGACGACGAACGAAGAAGATTTGGATCTGGAATCGTTACTGGATCATGCCGGGTGAAGGCGTAGCGAAGGGGCATTGCTCCTACGAACCGTCTACAACCTGGCCGATCAAGTAGCAACCACCGATCTGCCGGCTTGAGAGCTGCAAGGCAGCGTTCGCTTGTCGAACGATTGCTGAGCGGCCGACGAGAGGGTTGGATCAATGTGGTCAAGCTACTAAGGGCGCATGGGGGATGTCTTGGCGTCAGGAGGCTTGGAAGGGCGTGGAAGACTGCGAAAAGCTCGGGGAAGCTGTCAAACGAGCGTTGATCCCGAGATTCCCGAACTGACGTGCGCTGAATCCATAGGCGTACGTGGCAAACGCCGGGAACTGAAACATCTCAGTACCGGTAGGAGAAGAAAGAAAAATCGATTTCCTCAGTAGCGGCGAGCGAACGGGAAATAGCCCAAACCGCGGAGGTTTTCCTCCGCGGGGTTGTAGGGCCTCTCACATGGGAGTCACAAAGCAATCGACTAGTGGAACCGCATTGGGAACGGCGGGCCAAAGAGGGTGACAGCCCCGTACATGAAAGTTGATTGCCTCCCGAGAGGTACCTGAGTAAGTCGAGTCACGTGGAACCTCGACCGAATCTACGGGGACCATCCCGTAAGGCTAAATACTCCCTGACGACCGATAGTGAACAAGTAGCGCGAGCGAAAGATGAGAAGAACCCCTGCTAGGGGAGGAAAGTGAACCTGAAACCATGTGCCTACAAGCGGTCGGAGCACTATGGCTCTTCGGAGCAACGTGTGACGGCGTGCCTTTTGCATAATGATCCGGCGAGTTACCGTTGACGGCTTGGTTAAGGCCTTCCGGGCCGAAGCCTTAGGGAAACCGAGTCTGAATAGGGCGTTATTGGTCGTCAGTGGTAGACGCGAAACTGCGTGATCTACCCATGAGCAGGTTGAATCGCGGGTTATACCGCGTGGAGGACCGAACCCATCTGGGTTGAAAACCGGTGGGATGACTTGTGGGGAGGACTGAAAGTGTAATCAAACGCAGAGATAGCTCGTTCTCTCCGAAATAGCTTTAGGGCTAGCCTCGAGCCACTACGTACCGGGGGTAGAGATACTGAATCGGATAGGGGGTCTTCCCAGACTACCCTGCTGAACCAAACTCCGAATACCGGTGCGTTTATCTCGGGAGTCAGTCCGCGAGGGATAAGCTTCGCGGTCGAGAGGGAAACAACCCAGACCATCTGCTAAGGTCCCCAAGTAGAACTTAGTCACAAAGGAAGTTGAATTGCTGAGACAGCCAGGATGTTGGCTTAGAAGCAGCCACCATTTAAAAAGTGCGTAAAAGCTTACTGGTCGAGCAGTTCTGCGCCAATAATGAACGGGAGTAAGTTCTACACCGAAGCAGTGGACGATTTATATCGTGGTAGGAGAGCGCTGGAGGTCAGAAACAAGCCGTACCGCAAGGAACGGTGTCGGGGCCTCCAGGTGATTATGCCGGAATGAGTAACGATAAAGCAGGTGAGAATCCTGCTCGCCGAAAGCCTAAGGTTTCCTGGGGAAGGTAAATCCGCCCAGGGTTAGCCGGTACCTTAGTCGAGGCCGAAAGGCGTAGACGATGGACAGCAGGTCAACATTCCTGCGCCGGTTGGGTGAACCGATGGGGAGACGGCGTCCGTAGGGTGAGCGGTACGACTAGAAATGTCCGTGGACCGTTGCGGGGTGAGGGAAAGGTAAATCCGCCCTCATCAGCCTCGTGGCGGGACCGACCGCGTTTATGTTCGGGAAGTCATCCGAAAGACGTCCAAGAAAATCCTCTAAGGGTTAAAACCCAATCGACCGTACTAAAACTGACACAGGTAGGCGAGACGAGAAGTCTAAGGCGCTCGGGAGAACACTGGTTAAGGAACTCTGCAAATTGACCCCGTAAGTTCGCGATAAGGGGTGCCCCTGATGGTTCACGCTATTGGGGGCCACAGTAAATCGGCTTCAGCGACTGTTTATCAAAAACACAGGACTCTGCGAACTCGTAAGAGGATGTATAGAGTCTGACGCCTGCCCTGTGCCGGTAGGTTAAGGAAGAGGGTTAGCCGTAAGGCGAAGCTCGCGACCGAAGCCCCGGTTAACGGCGGCCGTAACTATGACGGTCCTAAGGTAGCGAAGTTCCTTGTCGGGTAAGTTCCGACCTGCATGAATGGCGTAACGACTGAAGCACTGTCTCAACCAGTGACCCGGTGAAATTGTAGCCGTGGTGAAGATGCCACGTACCCGCAGTTAGACGGAAAGACCCCGTGAACCTTCACTGCAGGCTGATATTGGGTTTTGGTATGTTCTGTGTAGGATAGGTGGGAGGCTGTGAACCGGCGACGCCAGTCGTCGGGGAGCCAACGGTGAAATACCACCCTGAACCTACTGCAATTCTAACCCCGTCCCGTGAATCCGGGCGGGGAACAGTGTCAGTTGGGCAGTTTGACTGGGGCGGTCTCCTCCGAAAGAGTAACGGAGGAGCCCAATGGTACCCTCAGCCTGGTTGGCAATCAGGCTTCGAGCGCAAAGGTAAAAGGGTGCTTGACTGCGAGACTTATCAGTCGAGCAGGTACGAAAGTAGGGCTTAGTGATCCGGCGGTGCTGGATGGAAAGGCCGTCGCTCATCAGATAAAAGGTACTCCGGGGATAACAGGCTTATCGCTTCCGAGCGTCCATAGCGGCGAAGCGGTTTGGCACCTCGATGTCGGCTCATCACATCCTGGGGGTGAAGAAGCTCCCAAGGGTTTGGCTGTTCGCCAATGAAAGTGGTACGTGAGCTGGGTTCAGACCGTCGCGAGACAGGTCGGTCCCTATCTGCTGTGGGCGTTCGAGACTTGCGGAGGTTCTCCTTTAGTACGAGAGGATTTGGGAGGACGTTCCTCTGGTGTCCCAGTTGTCGCGCTAGCGGCACGGCTGGATAGCTATGAACGGAAAGGATAAACGCTGAAAGCATATAAGCGTGAAGCCCGCTCCAAGATTAGGTCTCGTTGAAGTCCCCTGGAAGACTACCAGGTTGATAGGCCGGAGGTGTAAGCGCAGCAATGCACTCAGCTAACCGGTACTAACGGACGAACGCTTGGCCACGTTGATCCAACGCTCTCCCTGCACGCGATCCTGAATGCTGCCCGCATTCGGTCGCCGCACGTGGAGCTGCCATGCGGTGCCCAACGCCGTCGCAGTCATCTTCCGCGACGCGCACCAAGCACCGCTCGGATGTCACGTTTTGCCACAACCATTTCGCGCCCGGTTCCGCTTCAACGCGGACCGGGCGATTTTCCGGTGACCAGATCGGAAAGGCCACACCCGTTCCCATTCCGAACACGGTAGTTAAGCTTTCCGAGCCGATGGTAGTACCAAAAGTGCGAGAGTAGGTGTTGCCGGATTTATTCAATCAGCCTGCCGCGAGCCTTCGGGTTCGCGGCAGGCTTTTTTCGTGCGCACGTCTCACGCGCACAGCGCTGCCGTGCAGGATTTCGCGCACAACCGTGATTCGCCTGGGATGTCCATTTCCCGGCCGCATCGCGCAAGTTGTCCTGAGTGGTCGTCATCCGGCACAATGATCGCGCGATGGATGCCGCGCGCCGCAGCCGCGGATGATCGCCCGTTCGCAACTCGCGCGGGGCACATGTCGGAGTACAGCACATGATTAGGACTGTCCTCAGCTCGCTGGCCGTTCGCCTGGTGCTGGTCTGCGCGATCGCGCCGGCCCTTGGCCCTTGGGTCTGTTCTGCCCTCGGCGCTGATGCGTTGCCGACGGCCCGGCCGGCCGACGTCGGACTCGAGGCCGACGAACTCCAGGCGATCGACGCCGCGATGCAGGCCTATGTCGACGAAGAGAAACTCGCCGGGGTGCTGACGCTGATCGCCCGCCGCGGCAAGGTCGTGCAGGTCGGCACCTACGGACAAATGGACCGCGAGGCCGGCAAGCCGATGCGCCGCGACGCACTGTTCCGCATCTATTCGATGACGAAACCCATCACCACGGCCGCCCTGATGACGCTCTACGACGAGGGTCGCTTCGAGCTCGACGATCCGGTCTCCAAGTTCCTCCCCGGGTTCGCCAATGTCCAGGTTTACGCCGGTCGCGAAAACGGCCAGATCAAGACGGTACCGCTCGCACGCCCGATCACGATCCGCGATTTGATGCGCCACACCGCGGGCCTGGCCTATGGACTGTTTCCGGCCACCCCGGTGGATGGCATGTACGTCAAGGAACAGGTGCTCGACCGTGGTCACAAGCTCGACACGATGGTCGAAAAGCTCGTCAAACTGCCGTTGGCGGCGCAGCCCGGCGAACGGTGGATGTATAGCATCGCCGTCGACGTCCAAGGTCGGCTGATCGAAGTGCTCTCAGGCAAAACGCTCGACGAGTTTTTCAACGAGCGGATCTTTCAGCCGCTCAAGATGTCCGACACGTTCTTTACGGTGCCGGCCGAAAAGCTCGATCGATTGACCGCGAACTACGGCCGCAAGGACGGCAAGCTCGCGCCCATTGATTCGCCTGCGACAAGCACTTTTGCCAAGCCGGCCGTCTTGCTCTCGGGGGGCGGCGGGCTGGTCTCCTCGGCCGACGACTACTTGCGCTTCGCGCAGATGATGCTCAATCGCGGCCAACTCGAAGGCGCTCGCGTCCTGAAACCGGAAACCGTCGACTTGATGACGCAAAACCACCTGCCCGAGTCGCTCGTCCCGATCGGGCTAGGGCCCGTCAAGCTCGATCACATGGGCTTCGGGCTCGGCGTCGCGGTGCGCGTGAGTGTGGCCGAGAACGAACCCGACACGACCCTGGGCGAGTACGGGTGGGGTGGCGCTGCCAGCACGCAGTTTTGGGTCACGCCGCGCGAAGAAATGGTCTGCATCGCCATGACGCAGTTCATGCCCTCCACGCGCGACTATGTCGTCTCGCTGCGCGAGAAAGTGATCGATGCCCTGGCCGAGCCAGCGGCCAAGTAATCCCCGAGCCCCCGCGCCGCGGGCAGCCCGATATGCAGGCGCTGGCGTGCTGGCGATCGCACGGAGGAGGCGGCAAGGCGGGCGAAGGTGCGCTTGCCGCGCCCCTGGAAAACGACTGCGACCGCCGGAAGCGTATTGCTTGCGGCGGTCGCCGTGCGTGATCACGAGTCGAGAGTACGAAGACGTCTCGGCCGGCAATCAGGCCAGTTGCCCCTGGCCATGACTTGCGTTGCTTACGGAGTCGCGGGGGCTGTCGCGGCTTCGGCGGCATTCTTCGTCGCTTCGGCGGCAGCATCGGCGGCGTTCTTGGTCGCATCCGCGGCGGCGTCGGCGGCCTGCTCGGTTGCCGCGGCAGCGGCTTTGGCGGCGTCCTCGGCCGCCGTGGCGGCGGCTTCGCCGGCCTTTTCAACTGCCTTGGCGCCTGCTTCGGCGGCGTCCTTGGCAGCGTCGGTGGCTTCTTTTACGGCCTGTTCCGTTTCGGCCGACTGCTTTTGGCATCCGACAACGCCGGCGCCCATGGCGGCAACCATGGTCAAACACAACATCCACTTTTTCATCGCTTGGTTTCCTTCGCAGGAGCGCGCGACGCACTCCGAGGAGCTTGCCCGATCATTACCTCCACGTTTGGCCGGCATCGCCCCGGGCCATCACGGCCGGCTCTCAAAACTAGTAGAGCCGGAGCGAGCCCGGTTTATTCCCACCACGACATGGTGGCCGGGCTTTCGAAGGTCGTTCAAGGAAACCTTTCGAGCTGCAGCAGGTCGGCAATGACAATTGCACTTTGCCAGCGATTCTGCTGGGCGTTCAGGGCGGCCAATTCAACGTCCGCTAGCGTCCGCTGACTTGAAACCAGTCCGATCACGTCGCCTTCGCCCCGAGCCAGGCGCTGCTGCTGCAGCCGCACCGACTCCATGGCCTTGGGCAGTACTTGACGCTGAAACGTCTCGACCTGCTGGGTGGCGATCTCATAGGCCGACCAGGCGTCGGCGACCTGTTGCGCCAGATCGAGCTGCCACCGTAGCGTGTCGGCGCGCGCGGCTGCCACCTCGGCTTGCGCCGCCGTGATGGCGCCCTGATTGCGATTCCAAAGGGGCACCACCATGCCGACCTGGAACAGCGCCTGATCTTGGGCAGGCTCGATCTGGCGCTGGTAGCCGCCCTGAAAGACGAGATCGGGAATCGGCTCGGCACGAGCACGCGCGAGCCGAAACATGTTGCGCGACACGGCCGCACGGGCCGCACCAACATCGGCATGATTGGCCGCCACGGTCTGTTGCAGCGCGGCGAGATCGAAGCGGGGCAGGGGAGCGGCCAGATCGCCGTTAATCGCGCCGATCTCGAGCTGCGGAATGCCCATCGCGACCGCCAGCTCGCGGCGCGCTTGGATGACCGCAGTTTCGGCCCCCAGCAGCGCCAATCGGGCGCGGTCGCGTTCGATGCCGAACGGCAGGACGTCCTGCCGGCTGATCTCTTGGCTCTTGAGCATCCGCTCGGCCAACTCGTACGACCGGCTGGTGAGCTCGACCAGGCGGTGGTTCACGGAAACACGCTGCTGCTCGACGAGCAGCGTATAGAACGCCCCGCGCACGCCCGTGAGTACATCGAAATGTGCGCGGGTCCAAGCAAATTGAGCCTGGTTCACTTCTCGCACGGCGGCCGCCTGGTCGAGGCGCAGTTTGTTGGCCGTAACCAAGGTCTGCTGAAGGTAGACGTTGTATTGACTCTGAGCGCCTGACCACTGCGGCGATGCCGAGAAGACCGAAGGGTTCGGATATGCCCCCGCTTGCCAGGCGCGCCCGCCTGCCGCTTGGACCGAGGCGGCGGCGTTGCGCAGCCGAGGATGACTGCCCAGCGCCAGGCTTTGGGCTTGGGGCAGGGTGAGCGCGGCTTGCCGACCACCTGGAGCAACATTCTCCGGCGCAGCCGCGGGGGCGGAACCGGCTGGCGCGGGCGGCGCAGCGGGCGCGCGATCGGAAGCTTGCCCCGGACTCGACGGTGGTGCAAAGGGCGGCGCTGCACGCAGAGAACCGGCCGGCAAGCAGAGCGCACAGCTCCACAACCAGATACCGGAACAAAACCAGGTGCCTCTGCGGCGGCAGAGCAACGTGGGCATGATCGATTGAGGGTCGGCGGGCAAGAAGCAGGCGGGCAGCGAGGCGAGATCTGGACCGGGTCAATGGCCAGATACCTGTTGTTTCGACCTGCACGGCGAGCCGGCATGATCGTTAAATCGATTTGAGGATGCTGCGCGCAGCAGTTGCGCCACCTGCTATCAATCCAGCGCTGCCAGCATTTCAGCCAGTAGCTCCATCGGCAGCCCCACCACGTTCGACTCGCTGCCGGAGATGACGTGTACCCAATCGATGCCGTCCTGGTAGCCGAAGGCCCCCGCTTTCCCTTCCCACAACCCGGTGGCAAGGTACTGCTCGATCTGTTCGTCCGACAGCGGGTCCATGACGAGCGTCGTCCGCGCCACGCGAACCAGTGGCTCGGAAACGGGTGCGCGCCACACACACAACCCGCTGTAGACGCGGTGCTCGCGCCCACGGAGTGTCTGCAGCATCTGGCGCGCATGGGCTTCGTGCGCCGGTTTGCCGAGCACCTGGCCGTGGCACTCGGCCACCGTATCGCAAGCGACAATCAAACCGCGGGGCACGCGCCGCACTACATCGCGGGCCTTTTGCAGTGCCAGCCGGGCCACGAGCTCTGGAGGAGACTCGCCACTGCACACGCCGCATTCGGCCTCTGGGTGAGGCTCGACTACGTCGAACTGGTAACCCGCAGCGGTGAGCAGTTCACGGCGCCGCGGCGAACTCGACGCGAGAACCAAACGCGTTGACTTGTCCAACGGTGCTTCCGCCACGGCCGCTGCCTGATATCGCTCGAGTATGGAGATCGCGGGCGGCATTGTAGGCCGCGATGGTGCCCCGTAAAACAGCCATATGATCCCAGCTGTGCCGACGATCCTGTACGAAGACAATCATCTGCTGGTCGTCAACAAGCCGGTCGGTCTGCCCACCATGGGCGTCGAGGCGGATCGGCCCAGTCTCATCGCCTGGGCCAAGGAAGATCTGCGCCTCCGCTACGAAAAGCCTGGCAACGTCTACTTGGGCATCGTCAGCCGACTCGACACTTTGGTTTCGGGCGTGGTCGTCATTGCCAAGACTTCGAAAGCGGCGTCGCGATTGACCGAACAGTTTCGCCAACGAACCGTCGAAAAGATCTACTGGGGGCTGGTCGAGCCGTCGTTCGAACCGGCCGCGGGCGAGCTGCGCGATTGGGTCTATGCGCCCGGTCATCGCCGTGCCGTGCGCAGCGTGGCGGCCGATCGCGCGGGGGCGCGCGACGCGGTGCTCGAGTTTCGGCGACTGGTACGATTGCCTCGCGCAGCGCTCGTCGAAATCCGCCCGCATACGGGCCGCAAGCATCAAATTCGGGTGCAGTTTTCCCAGCACGGCTTCCCCCTGTTGGGCGACCGCAAATATGGCAGTCGCCGGACTTTTCCGGCCGGGATCGCCCTTCACGCGCGACGCCTGACATTGCGCCACCCGGTCCGCGACGAGACGCTGTCCTGGACGGCTCCCCTGCCAGCGTACTGGAGCGAATTTGGGGTTCGTGACGACGCCGAGTAGGGGCTCGCCAAGCCCATCGCCCGGCGGCTGTCCGATTGCTTGGCGCCCGTGCGCCGACGGGAGTAGGCTTACTCCCAGGGGAGCAAAGGGGTAACCAAGCTCAAGGCTCGTGCCTTGCGCTCGCGGCTGAGGATCGGTGCCCGGTGGCCACTACGAGCGAATTCGATTTTCGCGCCTGCGTGCTATCGAGCGGCCTGGTTGCGCCCACCGACGTCGACCTGGCCCGCGAAGAGTTACGGGCCCTGGTGCCGTTCGTCGATGAACTGGCCGCGCCAGAGCTGCACAAGCAATGGGCTCAGCGCCTGGTCGAATCGGGCAAGCTCAATTCGTGGCAGGCCTCGCAGCTGCTCGTCGGTCGCGCGAAGTTCAACCTGGGCTCGTATCGGATCATCGACGCGATCGGCCAAGGCGGCATGGGCCAGGTGTTTCTGGCCGAGCACGTGGTGATGGGCCGCATGGTGGCGGTCAAGGTCCTGCCCCGGCACAAGTCGACACCCGAGGCCGAGGCCGCGTTTCGCCGCGAGGTGCGTGCCCAGGCGCGGCTCGATCACCCCAACCTCGTACGCGCTTACGACGCCGGCTTCGACGGCAACGTCCACTACCTGGTCACCGAGTATGTACCGGGAACCGACCTGCGCCGGCTGGTGCGGCTCTCCGGCAGGCTGTCGATGATGCAGGCCGCTTCGATTGTCTCGCAGGCGGCCCAGGGGCTCGCGCACGCGCACAGCCTGGGGCTCATTCACCGCGACGTGAAGCCCGGCAACCTGCTCGTGCGCGATGACGGCGTCGCCAAGCTGTCCGACCTTGGGCTGGTCGAATTCTGCACCGAAAATGAAGAGGGCTATTCGCCCGGTGGCAAGATCGTGGGCACAGCGGACTATCTCGCCCCCGAATCGATCACGGCGCCCCAAACATTGTCGCCGGCGGGCGACATTTACGCCTTGGGCTGCACGCTCTATTACGCCGCCACTGGCAAGGTGCCGTTTCCCGGGGGTTCGGTGAAAGAGAAGGCCCGCGCGCATTGCCAATTGCAGCCCCTGGACCCGCGCCGCTTGAGCCCGGAGTTGAGCGCCGAATTTGTCGACGTGATCTGGTCGATGATGGTCAAGGACCCGAAGCTGCGCATCCGCACGGCGGGTGAGGTCGTCACCCGGCTCGGCCCCTGGACGCCGCAAACCGTCTCGGCCATCGTCATTCCGCCGGCGACCAACCCGGACGCCAACGAAACGTCTTCCGGTTCGGGCTCGGCCCAGGTCGACGACACCCAGCCCGGCGGAGTGCTGCTGCCCGACGATGTGGCGGGCGTAGCGCGTGCGCCGGGCATGCAGGCCGGTGCTGACGTGTTGTCCCCGGTGCCGGGAGCGCTGCGTACGACGCATCCCATCTCCCTGGCCAGCGAAGAGACGGTCAGCGACGGGGAAAAGTCGGCCGTAGTCGAGGGGCCCCGGCTGATTTTTGGATTCCCGCCGGCCATGCTGGCGGCCTTGGCCGTGGGCGGCGCGAGCGCTGCGATCGTACTCGCATGGGTCGTGCTGTCGTCATTGCTGTGACCGGGGCAGCAAGCGTCAAGAACCGGCTGGAGCCGTCGCCGCCGCCTGCGCGGCCTCGCTGTTGGCTGGGGCGACGCTGCGGGCTCGCAAGACCGACGACTCAATCTCGTCGAGCGGCCGCGGATCGAAATAGTTGGTCATCAGCTTTTCCGTGTCGGCAAACAACAGCTCGATCTTGCGCTGAATCGCCGGGTCGCGCGACACAATGGCTTGACGCTGCTGGCGCAAGAACAGGGAGTACTGTTCCTGTTGGTTTCGCAGTTTCCGGAGACTCTCCAACAGCTTGGTTGCGGCCTCGACGTTGCCCGCGTCGAGCATGGACTGGATGCGGATGACCAGCACCGCGCGCTGCGCCACGAGATCGACCAGGCCTTCTTGGAGGCCGATGATCACGCCCTCGGCGCGCAGGCGTTCGCGATCGTCGGGCACCAGTGCCTGGAGCAAGGGCTCTTTGCCAGGCACGATCGGCAAGCGGGCCATGAACTCGCCGCCACTCTTGACCAGCAACACGCGCAGCGGCGACTCGGCCGCCTCGACCCAGATGCTGCCGTCGCCGTCGGTGCGCCCAAGGAGCGTAGTTTCGCGCTCACCTGGCGCATGGGCGTAGACCTCGTATCCCGCGAGTGGGTCGGCGCGTTGATCGCGCGCCACCAGCCGCAGCCGCGTCCCGCCGACCGGCGGCGGCACCACGATGGCCAGCTTTTCGACACGACCGCGCGTCTTCACGGTCAGCGCGCCGCGAACTCCGCTGTAGACATCGCATCGGAGCGTTCGCTCGCTGGCCTCGGCCACGGTCAGGTACGTCCACTCGATCGGCATGATGCGCCGTGCCTGGCCGTTGCGATCGTTGAAACGCACGAACGACTGCAACACCGTACCTGGCGGTACGGCCAACATGCTCGGATCGCGCGCCAACAGCTCGCAACCCATGAGCGTGAGGTTGGCCGATTTGATCTCCGCATCGTCAACGCGCGCCACCGTCCGCACCGCGGCAATCACCGCGACTACGGCGCGGTCGACCAACTGCGCGGCCTCGACCGGTTGCGCCACCGGGGGCGGCGACCAGGTCTGCGTGCGCACATCGAACTCGCGGACCGACACGACCGGTGTGCCCTGGTGCTGCGCGATCTGCAAGAACACGACCTTGTCGCCTGCGCGCAACTCGGGAGGCAACGCTTCATAGGCGACTTCGGCCAATTGCGGTCCGAGCGCCGCACGCAACAACGGGGGGCACACGCCGAGCTGAAGTTCCCAGCGCGCGCCGACAAGCGCCGCGACGCGTTCGACGATCCGGGTGGTCAGCGCGCTGGCGCCGTCCGACGAAATCCCGACCGTCGGATCGATCAGCACCACGAGCTGCACGCGGTAGGCCGATCGCTCCCACGTAGTGGGCGGCAACCCTGGCACCTGGGCACGGGCACCGCCCGACCCGTAACAGTCGAGTACCAGCGCCAGGACCGCGGTGCCCAGGCTCAAAAGACTTCGACGTCGGGGGGATACCATGGGGCAACTTGCCAAGACTCGACATGCTGATAGAGCGTCACCGGCTGCTCGCCGATACCCTGGAGCCGTTTGTGCCAGGCACAATGGTTCGTCAACTGCCACAGGGGAACAATCGCCACGTCGTCGTGGATGCGGCGGTGAATTTCGAGCAACAAGCGCCGCGCGGTGCTCCAATCTTCGGCCAGGGACAATTCGCGCAAGGCCAGTTCCATGTAGGGGCTCACCCCGGCGGCGACGCCACCGGGCCCGAACAGGCGGACCGCGTCGACGACCGGCTCCCAGGCCGCTAGCTCGCAATACCGAAAATCCCAATCGTCGGGTAACTCGCCTTGCGGCTCGAGTTCCCGCAGCTCGACATTCACACCCAAGAGCTGCAAGTAGCGCACCATCGCATTGCAGGCGGTTCGCGCGACTTCGGTGGGGGGATAAACCAGCACCAGCTTTGGCTTGGGTCCCGACGGCTTGTTGCCGGGCGCGCCTGGCTCGGCCGGCGCATCTTGCGCCGCGGCTGCGTCCGGTAAAGACGTGTCGCCAGCCGGCGCGGCCGCCGTCGTCTCTTCGGCCGGCGCGGGCGGATACGCCTGCAGAATGCCGACCGAAGCCAGGGTCAACGCAAGTTGAGGATCGCTGGCCCGCGGGGCGATCTGGTCGTTATTTGCATAACCGCGGGCATCGTCGAACGACGTGCCCCGGACGAAGGGACCGCTGACGACCATGCTACTCGGGTCTTCGCGACCGCGCAGCAGGTATTGGCGTAAAATTGACTCGCGATTGATCACATACGCCAACGCTCGCCGGAAGGTGCGATTGCCGCCCAGCGGGCGGGCCACATTGGGTACGAGGCAATGGACCGTAGGCCAGGCGTATGCGGCGACCGTAATGTCGCTGCGGCCGGCAAGCAACTGCACGTCCCAGGGGTTGATCTCAGCCAGCGCCGCGATCTCGCCGCGCAACAGGGCATCGATGGCCGACGCCCCCTTGGTGAACGTGCGCTCGACGATCTCATGAGGACCCGTTTGCGCCACGCCCGGCAGCATGGCCAGCGTGAGTTCTTCGGCGGCGCGCTGCTTGACGACCAGCGGACCGGTTTGGACGCCTTGCGCACCATCGCGGCGCGTGAGCATTCCATCGAGTAGCGCCTCGGGCAACACATGCGCCCGGCGGAAGCGCAATTGCAGATGCGTCGCGTCGGTAGCATCGACGCCCGCCAAGAGCTGCGAAAGCTCGGCGTTGTACAGCGGATCGCGGCGGTCGGCCAAGCCGAGCAGGTGCCGCGCGAGCTGAAAACTGGTCAGCGCCGAACCGTCCGACCAATGCACGTCGCTCCGGAGCCGGAGGGCGATCCCCAGGCCCAAATCGGTGCGATTCGCCTCACCCCAAGGACAGCCGTAACGTCCTCCTTCGGCGCCGACACCGTCCAACTCGAACAGCGGCCGATGAATCAACCGTCTTACACGGCGCGACGCGCCGTCGACCAAGGGGTCGGCATCTCGGCGCCAAGGCTCCAGCACGCCGATCGCCACCAGCGGATAAGCAGCATGGACCTTTTCCATCGCCTCGCGCGCGGCCGGCGCCTGTGGCCAGATTTCGACGGCCGCTAGCGCCTGGCTCAATGCCTGCCGGGTGTCGCCGGCGCTCAAGCTGGCCAACGCCTCGGCCGCCAATTTCGAGGCTCGGCCTTCGAACGTTTGCCGCCATTTTTCCGCCACGGGATGCCCGCCGAACCGCACGGAAAAGCGCGCCAAGATACCCCGGGCCAACTCGGGCTGGCCTTCCTTGACGCGATCGCCGATCAGCCGATCGACGACGCGCCCAAAGGCGTCGGGGAGCTTCGGATTTCCCTGGCCGCGGGCATCCAGCTCGCTCAACAGTGCGAAGCAGCGCTCCAGGTCGTTGGCGGCTAAGGCTTCGTCGGCCTCGGCCAGCAAGAATTCCTGGATCAACGGCTCTAGTTCCGGCATCGTCGGGTAGTTTTTGCGCAGGTAACGGAGGTAGTCGAAGGCAGCATCAAAATTCTTTTCCCCCAGCAGCCGCGCGGCTTCGGCGAGAATCATCTGCTCGAACAGGTCGACGCGTTCGATGTCCTTCCAAAGGATTTCGTACTCGGTTTCGAAATCGTCGTAGAGCCGGACAATGAGCTTGTCCTGCGGTCCCTTGCCCACGATCGGCTTGCGCGACGGCAGAAGCTGGATCTTCACCACCGCGCCTTTGGGGTCCTTGAGTACGACCTGGTCGAACGGGTCGTACTCGTAAATGCGGCGGTGATCTTGCTCGGCCGGCTCAGTCGCTTCGGCACCGGCGGCAGGGGTTTCAGCGGCCGGCGCGTTTTCGGGCGGTGCGTCCGGCGGCGCATTCGGGGCGACTGCGCCCGGCTTGGCGGCCGCCGGCGCAGGTGCCGCCGGCTTGACAGCCCGCAGCGCAGGGGGCCGTGGCGGCTGCTGAGCCACGACCAGCGAGCTCAGCAACAAGCTGCACAACAAGGCTGCCACGAGCTGCTTCATCGTTACCCGGTTCGCAAACCCGCTCAAGGACGCGGTACGGTAAACAACGTGCCATCGGCACCAACACACACGACGCGGTCGCCCACGACCAAGGGTCCTGCCACCAGCGGCTGACCGAAATCCACTTCGCTGCGCGATTCTCCACTGACGGGATCAAGCATGAGCAGCTTGCCGCCGGCCAGGGCGACCGCCAACGTCTCGCCCAGCGCGAGCGGCTCGCCACACGGACGTCCCCCGGCGAGCGGCACCTTCCATACTTGTTGACCGTTGCCGTCCCAAGCCAGCAGTTGTTCGTCGCCGGTGGCGACCAAGGCCAGCTTGCCGGCGGAACGTGGGCCCCAGGTCGCGCCGCCCGGCAGCGAGGCCGATTCGCGCGCTTGCAAATCGGCCACATTCCACGACTGGAGGCTGCCTCCGGCCAGTACGCCATACACCGTTTCGCCGGTCACGGCCAAACCAGACTGAAGCGCACTGGGTAAATCGGCTTCGGCCGCGGCCGTAAGCTGCGCAGGCTCGCCCTTGACCTGCAACACATAAATCTTCGTGCGACAGTCGCTGGCGACGAGCCGCGCATCGTCGATGGCAGCCGCCTGCCACTGGTAGGCCACGCCGGGCTCGACCAGCGGCTGGAATGGCTGCACCGGCGCGGGCACGCCCGCCGGATCGACGACTTGAATCTGGCCGCTTTGCCCCGGGACCACGATGCCGGCTCGCAACGACACCAGGGGACCGGTCAGCACGTCGCTGATCGTGGCCCATTGGAGCTGCGGATTGCGGCCGCCGCGGCGCGCCAGAATCTGGTGACCGCCCGCATCGGCCGCGGCGATCCAACCGTCAGGAATTCGTGGCGCGGGCAATGGTTCGGACGGCGCGGCCAGGACTTCGATCGACGTCGCTGATTGAGACAGCACGCCGCCTTGCGTCAGTTGCTGGGCCGTGGGAGCAAACAATCGCCCATCGGTGCGCAGCAGCTCGAGCCCGCGATCGCCCGCCGCAATGGCCGCCAGCGGCGGAGCAGCGAGCGTGCTTTCCCAGACCAGGTTACCGTCGTCCGGCCGGCTCATCGCCGCGACGAGCCGGCCGCCTGCGGCGCGGCGCAAGTGAAAGATCAGATCGTGCAGCCAAACCGGGGCCTGTAAGAACGTACTATTGGCAAACGTCACGCCCTGGGGAACCAGTCGCCCGCGCGTCGATTGAACCTGGTAGCGAGCCAACTGCTGGTCGGCTACCCACGCCTCGCCGCCGCGCGCGAGCGGGTAACGCGCCACAGGGTCGCCGGACACGGCGCCGCGCTCAACGACCATTTTAAGCGGATCGCCTTCGCCGGCTTGCGAGATCTCGAAGCTGTACCAGGCCCCCCGATCCGTGACCAGGTGCATCGTGCGGCCGGCAATGATCGGCAAGGTTGTCATCTGCCCTTCGAGGTCGAGCTGTTGCACCTGTTGCGCGTTGACGCCCTGATCGTCGACAAGCAAGACGCGCAGCCGGCTCGCCGTCGCAAGATGGTTCTCGGCCACAATCACATAGCGACTGATCACCAGCGGCGGCAGCACCACGCTGCCCGGCTGCTGACCGAGGTAGAGCACCTGGCTGCAAGCGCCGTCGGCGGCCGACAGCACGTACAAGTTTGAATGATTGGCAATCTGGTAGAGTTGCGCGCCGCGCGCTTCGATCGCCGGACCGGAGGTTACCACCTGCGGCAACTTGACCTGCCGGGGCGAGCTGCCGTCGTCCAGATTCAACCATCGCAGTTCGCCGTCGCTGGTCGCCAGCACGGCCTGACCGCGGGTCAACAGCGGCGGGCCAGACAGTAAGGCCTGGAGGTGATGCCGCCATTTGACTTCACCGCTGCGGGCGACGACGCGCGCCACTTGACCGTGTTCGGCGTCGACGATGAGCAGATCGTCGCCCGGATCGATCCCGATCGGCTGCGGCGGAATCGTCGTCGTCACGCCCACCTGCATGCGCCACAGCGGCGCGCCGCTTTCGGCATCAATGCCCCAGACCGCTCCATCGGCCAAAGCAGTGACCACTTCGCCGGCAGACGCTGCCACCTTTTCGCCGCTTCGTTCGGCCAGCGCCAGCGTCGTGAAGGCCGGCGCTCCGGCCGCGACCGGCGCGATCGGCTCGCTGGTCACCTTGACGTTGGCCTGCAAGGCCGCGGCAGCGCGGGTCAACACTTCGGCCAGCGCGGGGTCGTCGGCCAACACGGGATAACGGATCAGAATCCGCTCCCGCTCGGCATAGGCTTCGTCGAAATGTCCGGCGGCGATCGCGGCATTGATCTTTTCGAGCGCCGCCTTGAGGGCCAGGTTGCGGCCGATCTCCTCGCCGACGTTGGCAATCAGCGTTTCGATCTCGGCAATTTTGGCCGCCGGACGCAGCGACTTGACGACGTAGTAGTCGATCAACGTCAGTGCGGCTCGCGACTCGTCGAGCAACTCCGGTTGCTGGTTCTTGCGGGCCGTGTTGGCCAGCCCCTCTGCGAGCCGCGTCAACAGCACCTGGATGTCGTTCGACGCGGCCGTGAAGGGCTTGGCATATTTCTTTTGCAGATCGGCCAACACCGTGGTGCATTGCTTGACCTTGGTCGGCCATTCGCTGCCCGTGTCGACCAACTGGCGCAATTGCGCGATGCCGCGATGCACGTGTGCCTGTGGTGCGCCGACGTGCTGGGGATATTCCTTGATGAATTCGTCCAACTTGTAGGCGGCCTGGGCAAAATCTTGCTGGCCGTAAGCCCGTTCGGCTTCTTCGAGCTTCTTCTCGCCGGAGCGAAACTGGAGATTCAGCGCCATGCCGATGCCGCCCACGACGAACAACAGCAGTGCACCGCCGCCATACAGCATGAACGGTGAGTCCCAGCGCCGCGCCTCGCGTCGGCGACCGCCGACATTGAGCCACTTGCGCGACTTCTTGCCTTGTTCCTGGGATTCCTTGTCGGACTCGGCGGCCGCATCGTCGAAGCCCTCGAGCGGCAACGGATCGACGTCGAGCCCCGCTTGATCGTCGGCCAGCGCCTGAGGCAGGCCCTCGAGCGGAGCGATCTCGGTGATTGTTTCCGACGCAGCGACCGCGGCGGCCTTGCGGGGCGACGCCGACTTGGCCGGCGCCGAGCCAGGCGTGACCAGCTTGGCCACGAGCGGCGCAGGCTGCTTTGGCTTCGGCAATTCCTGGTCGAGCGGGAGCGGCTCCTCGTCGTCATCCTCGTCGAACTCAATCAGGCTCAGCACTTCTTCCTTTGCGTCGGCGCTATCGTCGCGCTGGGGCGCCACGGTGAAGTCGCGAAAGAATTCTTCCATGCTCGTGTCGGCGTCTTCCTCGGCGACCAGCTCGTTCGGCGACGGATCGGGCGGCACGACGCTGAAAAACTCCAAGGACGCCTGATCGCCGATGCGCGATGCCGCGAAGGGCGCCAGCGCTTCGATCACTTCGGCGGGCGTCTGGTAGCGATCGGTCACCGTCCGGGCCATCATCTTGGCCAGCACTGCATCGAGCTCCGGCGGCACGTCGGCGCGTAGGCTGCTGGCCAGCGGGGCGTCGTTCTGCACCCGGGCAAGCAGCTTTTGCACAGTGTTGCTGCCGCCGAAGGGAAGTTTGCCCGTGAGCAGCCGAAACAGCGTGCAGCCCAAGCTAAAAATGTCGGCGCGAATGTCGGCCGCTTTGAAGTTGTCGGCCGCTTCGGGAGCGATGTAATCGGGCGTGCCGATCGTCTGGCCAGCACGGGTCAACCCCTCGTCGTCCTGCTGAGCCTCGCTGGCGAATCGCGCCAGTCCCATGTCGAGGATCTTGATGACCGGGCGGGCGTGATCCTTGTCCCAGGTGACCAACAGATTCACGGGCTTGATATCGCGGTGCACCATCCCCTTTTGAAAGGCGTGCTGTAACCCCTCGGCCACCTGTAGACCACATTCGCACGCCGCGCTGACGGGGAAGGCACCTTTGCAGCGCAGCCAGTAGTTCAGGTCGCGCCCCTGGGCGTATTCCATCACCAGAAAGTGCGAATCGCCGACCCGGTCGGCGTCGTAAGCCACGATGATGTTCGGGTGATGCAGTGCGGCGGCGGCCTTGACCTCGCGGTTGAACCGCGCGACTGCCCGCGGCTTGCGTAACAAGTCGCGAGACAAGACCTTGACCGCCACGGTGCGATCCATCATCGCGTGGCGGGCGCGAAACACGATGCCCATGCCGCCTTCACCGATGCATTCCGCGAGCTGGTAGCGGCCCAAATAAAACGCATTGCGGCCGGCCAGGAGCTGTTGTGCCTGCCAAGCGGTCAGGTCGCCCCGTTCGACCAGCTTCCGTGCGACTTTCAGCGCATCGACCCCCGGTGTCCCAGCGATACGCGCGCGGAGCTTGCCGAGCAACTCGGGCGTCATCAGGTTTGTGCCGGCAAGCAGCTTCAAGAATTGTTGCGTGTCAATCATCGGCTCGGGCTCGGGTAGCGGGCGGTCCATCCGGCGGCGGCGCAGCTCGTCGGCGATCGGCGCTGTGGGTCTCACATGGGGATTTGTTCGATGACATAGAACTCGTAGCCGTCGCCGGCGGCGCGCACCCCGAAGATGGTCTTGCGAATCTGGCCTTGTTCTCGGCCTCGATAGGCCAATTCCAAACCGGCCAGCTCGTTCTCAAGGTCCTGGGGATAGAACTGCACGATCTGCCGGCCAGGGAGGGCCGCACCCGCCCGCGCCAACAGCGCTCGGTCGGCTTCCTTCAAGCTGCCCTGTTGCCACGACATGTACAGCCGCTGTTCGTCCTTCGCCGGACCGACGCGCAATTCCGGGCGCGAGGCCGACAAGTTGAAGGCGTACTGCACTTCGCTGTTGACTCCCACGGCGCCCAGTTCGATTTTGAAATAGTCGAGCTGCCGGGCGTAGTCCTGGAGCGTGGCCCCCTCGGCGAACCGCATTTCCCAGCGCTGCGCGCGCGGAATCCCCGGCTCGCCGTTGCCGTAGCCCAAGCCCACAGCACGGCCGTCGCCTTTCGAGGGACCCGAGGGTCCGCCGACTTCGACGTCGGAGCTCAACGAAGGATCGGTAATCGCGGCCTGATTCGTGGCCACGGCATCGACGACCATCGCCAGCGTGTCCTGCAACTCGTTTTGTTGCAGGTCGGTCTCGGCCGCGATTTCGTCCTTGTTCGGCGAGTCGATCTGCATGCTTTCGCCGGGAATGCCCGTGGGGCTACCGCCGCCGACGTCGGGAATTTCGACCGGGCGAGGTTTGGGCCGCATTGGCGGTTTGCCCGCGAGCCAGGCCCCCAGCAGAAACGCGAACGAAGTGCCCGAGAGCACCAGCAAGGCCACGAGCCAACTGGCTGCGCGATCGTACGACGTCACACGGACCGCCGTGGGAATTGCCGATGCCTGGGGGCGTGTCGATGCCTGTGCCATCCTTGGTCAGTCCTCGAACTTTGCATCCGGACGGATGACCAGGTACCACGACTTCCAGCGCTCGATCTCTTCTTTCCGCCGCACCTCGTCGAGCACGCCCTCGAACCCAAAGCCGTCGAACTTGCGGCTCAGGAACAAGAGCGCCTCGCGGGCCTCGAGAAACACGCGCGGGTCCGGATCGGTGAGCGCGTAAATCAGCGTCGGCACGTTGTCGAGATTGTGGGTTCGCCCGAGCGCACGCACGGCCGCGAGCCGCGCCTCGGGGTCTTCGGCGCCGGCCAGTTGCCGCAGCTTGGCGGCATGTTTGTTGAGCGTCGCCTGATCGGCCTCGAGGGCCAACTGCCGAAATCCCTCGGCCGCGGCCTCGTGCTCGGGATTGTCCGCATCGGAAAGCAGCTTGAGCAGCTCCTCCGCCGGACCGCGCAACGGCCGCGGGCGAATCGTACCTCGCTCGACGTCAATTTCGCCGCTGCCCGGCAGGCCCCGGCCTCCGATCAAGCGCCCCGAACCGAAACGATTCACCCGCTTCAGGCTCTTCTTGGTCGAACGCAGCAAGAACAGCGCTGCGAACGCCGTGTCGCATGTCGCCCCGACGTCGTTAGCGCTGGACCAGCTCCCGTCCTGCTGCTGCTCGGCGAGCAAGGGCCGCGCGCAGTCGTGGTACCACTGGGGGGCGTCTTCGGGCGTGCCGGTGATCAGCTCTTCGAACGAGCGGTAGCGCTCGTAGGCATAGAGATAGTAATGGCGGTAGGTGCGCGGTGCGGGCTTGAAATTGGTTTCCCAGTACGTGTGGCCGAATTCCTGCGCTTCGACGAGCCGATTGCCGTTGATCAGCCGGGTCTTGGGCTGGCCACTTTTCTTCGCGCCCGCCTGGCGGACTGTCGGCGGTGGGGCGTTGTCGGAGCGCGCCGCGGTGAGATCGCCTGACAGGCCGAGATAGTCTTGGCAGATGTACAAGCTGCCGAGACCCGCGGCAGCCATCGACGGACGCAGATCGTTCTGTTTGCGCCGCGAGCCGCCGCCTGAGGGTTCGCCCTGGTAGCCGAACCCGCCGCCCGAGTCTTGCGTCTGAAGCAGCCACTCGGTGACGCGTTCCCAGGCTGGCAAGGGCACATCGATGCCGTATTGCGCCGCTTCCCACATGGCGAGGACGGCATTTTGCGTCATCGACGTATCGCCCGTCGTTCGGGTGAAATAGCCGAAACCGCCGTGAGGCTTTTGCCGCGATATGAGCCGCGCGAGCAACTGCTCGATGTCTGACTTATGGGCCTTCGGGTCGAGCGACGTGAGAAACACGATCGCCACGGAAATCGTGTAGATCTCGTCCGCCGATTGCTTGTCCGTGGCCGCGATCTCGCGAACCGCGTCCAATGCCTCTTGCACCTTCGGATGGTCTTTCTTGTTGTGCTTGACGTACGACAAGCCGACCAACGCCCGAGCGCCGGGCCGTTTGTCCGCGGGTGCTTTCGCCAGGAATTCGAGCGCCCGGTCGACCGCCGCGATGACTTCGGGGCTCTCCGGCGTCAGGAACGGCTCGGCTGCTCGCACGCTCAAGGGGCAATTGGCGACTGCGAGCGCGGCCGTGAACAGCAGAATCGCCAAGCGTAGCCTGCGGTCCGATCCAGGCGCGTCATGAACCGGTACGGGAGAGATGGCTCCTGGCCTTGGACAGCGGGCAACCCCACGGCAAATCGCTGCAAAAAGGCTGGCTCGTGGGCTTCGACTGGCCAGCAACATCGTGACGCGACCTCAACTCGCTATCCGAAGGCGGGCAACGGCGCTTGCCCGCCGTGGCCTCCGGCATCAACGATCAGCCTGTGCGCGCGGGCCCGAAGCCCGACGGCCCAAGGCGTTCCGAAACCCTGGGCAGCGCGAAAACGACGAACCCGCAACGATCGCCGAACGTCGAACCTAAGGCGCGATTGGCATCCTGGAACGACCCTCATGCGGCGTAACGATTCCCGCGGTTGATCCTACTTGGCTGCGCAGCGAGCGTCAAGCTAGCGATCCGCCGGAAGTCATTTCCCCAAAAGCATTTGGCGCCGCGAAACTGAATCCCGAGGCGATTGACAAGGCGTGCGTGGATTCTTAGTATGCGCTGCTCACGCAGACGACTTGCCCTCGAGCGGCAAACGTCTGGTTGGACAGGTAGCTCAGCTGGTAGAGCACTGGACTGAAAATTCAGGTGTCGCCGGTTCAATCCCGGCCCTGTCCACTTGATCGACGCGGGCGACGCTCGTTGCCAGGCGCCGCGGGGAGTTCAACCGCTCCCAAGAATTAGCCCCTCTCGCCACGGCCCCGGCGGGCCCTTTGCGGGGCCGGCAGCAGGTTCCTTGCGGTCCGAAACACGGATTGCAGCATGGGGCTCGTCAGCCTGCCCGTAAAGGTGTTTTGCTGACTGGGGTGGTAGCTCCCCAAGATCCAGCGGTCACCACCCAGCTCGACCTGGGCCCCGTGAGCGAATTTGGGGAGCTTGAGCCGACGGCCGCCTGGCGCGGTTGTGCTCGCGATCAATTCGCGGACCGTCGCAGTCCAAGCAATCTGCCCCAGGCAGACAAAAACCCTCGGTTGTAGCAGGGCGAAAGTGGCCGCCAACCAGGAGCCGCAGGCGACGATTTCCTCAGGGGCTGGGCGATTGCCGGGCGGGGCGCAGTGACAAACCGCCGTAATCGCGCAATCGATCAACCGCTGACCGTCTGTCCGCGAGCTGCTGGTCGATTGACTTGCAAATCCCGTCTCATACAGTGCCCGATACAGCCAGTCGCCGCTGCGATCGCCGGTGAACATCCGGCCCGTGCGATTGGCCCCGTGGGCGCCGGGTGCAAGGCCGACGATCAGCATTCGAGCCTGCGGATCGCCAAAGTTGGGTACGGGCTGCTCCCAGTACGGCTGGTCCTGGTAGGCGCGGCGGCGCAACTGGGCGATTGTCGCGCAATGAGATCGCAGCCGTGGGCAGCGCTCGCACGCCACGATTTGGCGGTCGAGCCGAGACCAGGTTCGTCGTGCACGGGTCGAGGCATCGGCGCGCGGGTTGGCCATGGCGTTAGGCATCCAGGGAATCTGCGACGGATGGCGTTGTCGAACTGTTGGCGAGGCTTCTGCAAAGCGGTGCTGATCGCCTGGGCCTCGCCGGCAAGTGTGATCGGCCTGCTGCTGGGTGCGCTGGTCCTGGCGACGGGCGGCCGTGCGCGTTACGTAGCGGGGGCACTCGAGTTTATCGGCGGCGCGGCCCGTCCGCTGTTCGATCGGCTGCCGATTGGGCCGGTCGCCATGACACTTGGGCACGTGATCGTGGGCCGCGACGAATGCGGACTCGACCGAGCAGCGCTGCACGAGCGCGTGCACGTCCGGCAATACGAGCGATGGGGCCCGTTCTTCTTGCCGGCGTATCTGTTGTGCTCGCTGGTGCTTTGGGCGTCAGGTCGCCGTGCCTATCTCGATAACCCCTTTGAGCAACAGGCATATCGCGAAGCACCTTGAGCCGACACGGTGCCATCGGTCCGCGCCCGATCAATTCGTCGCACCACGTGTTCGGACGAACTTGGTTGTTTCAATTTTCCACATCTGCGGCACACATTCCTGGGCCGCGCAGCAAAGAAATACCCAGGCGGTATAAATCGCCTTGATCCGTCTGGGCCAAAGCGTGATGATTTACGCGTGGCGCGACGACCGCCACGGACGTTGTGCACGAGCCCGGTCAGGAAAGTTCCGCGGCGTGCACAATGCTCGAAGGGGCGTCTGGTTTGATCGCGGAAGTGCTCCATGAAGTTGACGCGCTCCGTAAGTTATGCTGTCGGTATTCTCGTACGCGTCGAGCGTTCGAAGGCGAGCGGTCCGCTGACCGCCGCGGCCATCGCCAAAGGCGCCAAGTTCCCGCCGCGCTTTCTCTACCGCGTGCTGCGGCGCCTGGTTGACGCGGGGTTGCTCTCGGGCGTGTCCGGGCCCGGTGGCGGCTACACGCTGGCGCGCAAGGCCAACCAGATTTCGCTGCTCGAAATCATTCGCGCCGTCGAAGCCGACCAGGAAACGATCGATCTCAAGCCCGTGGCGGCGAACCAGCGCAAGCTGATCAATCACATCGTCGAATTGGCCCGGAAGAACGATCGGCAGTTCGCCGTACAGCTCGCCAAGGTCAAGCTGAACAAGCTGGCCCGGATGTAGACAGCCAGCGCCCGGCTGCGGACAGCCTGAACTGCGCAGACAAACCGTGCAGAATAACTGCACGGCCGTCCCATGAATCTGCGCAGCGATCGACCGACTCTGTGCCAGCTAACCTGTCGACGTATGCACCCGCGACCCGCGCAGCCTTGACGACCGCACCGACCAGGGCGTTGCCGCCTGGGCCCTGTGCAACAAGGCGCTTCAAGAAACGCCCCCCCAAGGACACGCCTTGCCGAATCGTCGCTGGTTTTCGCCGGCGACGTCCGGCGGGAGGTCCAGGGCCGCCGAGGCCTGCGTCCAGCCGCTGGCTAGACCATGTCCTTCAGCGTCTTCAGTGCCCGCACCGTAATCTTGCTGGAGGCCGGTCGCGCGGGAATATCGCGCGTTTCGCCCGGCTTGAACGGGTTCGGCACGTTCATCTGCGCGGGCCGGGCGGGCACGGTCTTCTTGGTGATTTTGATCAGACCAGGAATGGCGAACACGCCGGGCCCCTGGTCGCTCATGGCCTTCTCGATCTCCTTCGCCAAGGCGTCGAGCACGGCGCCCACTTGCTTCCTCGACAACTCGGTCTGTTCAGCAATCGAGTTCAAAAGCTCGGACTTGCTGGGCGCTTTCTTACTTGCGCTTTCGCCTTTGGCCATCTTGCACGCCCTCCCAGATCGTTGAGAAAGAATTCTGCGCTGTTCGCGATCGCCCGCAGGCCGGATCGCGATGATTAGACGAATTGCCGGGAAAAAAGCAACCCAAAGAACTATCGGCCCCGGCTGAAGCCTGCTTCTCGGGCTTCCGCTTCGGTCGACTTCTCACCGGCAATATCAGTCGCGTTGGCCAACGCTGCGTTGATCAGCCGCCGGCTGCCGCCGCAGGTTCAGACGCACTCTAACCCGCATATTGCGATGCACCCAACGGTGCGCGGCGATGCGTCGGGGTTTGCGCCCCCTACAATCGCCAAATCCCCTAGCAACCCAGCTAAATTGCCAGTCTTGTGGCAAAGCCGTAAGATATTGTTGCGGCAAAGCTTACAAACGCTGTCGTTTCCGCCGGGGCGGTTTCCCGTCCCGCGCCGGGTGACGGTGTTGAACTTTCGACCGTAGCGGCGCGACTAATCCGAGGATCGTTGCCGGGCGGATAGCCGAGATCGGGGCCCCGAGCCGGGGCTTCACGGATGAACTTAGGAGTCGACTCAAACATGCGACCAGCCGCCAAGGACCGCCCCGGGGTCAACGAGGGAACGAATCGAGCGGCCCGTGGTCAGCGTTCAATTCGTCGCCTCCGCGAGACAGGCCAAGCCGTTGCTCTGCTCCTGCTGGCGGGGCCGCTCGCACCGGGATGGAACGGCCAGGCCTTGGCCCAGGTGCAGCCGGGAAACGCGCCTGCCTTGCCCCCCAACATTCGTTTGCAGATCCAGCGCGGGCGAATGATCTTTCCGCAAGGGCAGGCGAATGACGCCGCGGCGGAATTGACGGAGGACCTGGTTTTTCCGACCGACCGGGAGATGCTGCAGAGATTGGATCGCGCCAAGAAGGCCATCGACGGCGAGCATTTCGACGACGCCGTGAGGTTGCTCGGCGACATCCTGCACGGCCCTGAGGACTATTTCTTTCAGCCCGATCGCGCGCAGCCTTTGCACCGGAGCCTGAAGGCCGAGGCCGAGCGGATCGTGGGCAATCTGCCACCGGCCGGACGGCAATCATACGAGTTGCAGTTTGGCGCCGAGGCGCGCCGCCTCTTGGAGCTTGCGCGAACCGCCGGCGGATCTGGCGCCTTGGCCGACCTCGCCCGGCGATATTTTCACACCGCGGCCGGGTACGAAGCGACCTGGCTGCTGGCCGACGATCATCTCGACCATGGCCGCCCGCTGTCGGCGGCGCTGTGTTTGAAGCGGCTGGCCGAAAGCCCCCAAGCCGATGCCTGGCAACCGGCGCTCGGCGTGAAACTCGCCGTCTGCTGGGCGCGGGCCGGCATGCGCGCCCAAGCCGAAGCCACCTTGGCCGAGGGAGCCAAGCAAGCCGGCCGCGCAAAACTCGTGCTGGGAGGCGAGGCCGCGACGTTGCCCAACTCGGCCGGTGAATATGGCACCTGGCTCGCCGCCGTTTCGGGCGAGCCTGCGGCTGCAGTCGCCGCACAAGACGCGCGTTGGCTGATGTTCCGCGGCGACCCCTCGCGCAGTGCGCCCTCGGTGGGCAGCGCGCCTTTGCTCAATGCGCGCTGGAGGATGCCGACCTATGAAGACCCGCTGGCGGAGCGGATCCTGGCTCAACTTCGACAGATGTATCTCGATCAGAACCTGTCGACCGTCGTCAATCTACACCCGCTGGTCGTCGACGACGTGGTCCTGATGCGAACCACGAATCGACTGCTGGCCGTCGATCTGAAGACGGGCAAGCGACTCTGGTGGGCCACCTCGGTCGATGGGCCCGATGCGCTGTTGGACGACGAAGCGCAGAACGATCCAGGCGTCTCGCCACAACTCGCTCCGAGCCTTGACCAGCGGATCTGGGAAGACGCGACTTTCGGCACCTTGGCCAGCAATGGAACCCTGGTGTTCAGCATCGAGGATTTGCCGCTTACTGCGGGCATGTTTTCCGCGCGTTTCACCGTGGGCCGTGGCGGACGGCGGCACCTCGTCGAAACGGGCGCGTTCAATCGACTCGCGGCCCGGAACATTCATTCGGGCAAGCTGGTCTGGGAGATTGGTGGACAACCGGGCGACGACGCGCTCGAACAGGCCGGCGCATTCTTCCTGGGCCCGCCGCTCGCCCTGGGCGACCGGCTGTATTGCCTGGCCGAGATCAACAGCGAAATCCGGCTGCTGACAGTCGACGCCGAAACGGGCAAGCTCGAATGGTCGCAACAACTCGCCTTGCTCGAACGGAGCATCGCGCAGGATCTGGGTCGGCGCGTGGCGGGGCTTTCGCCGTCCTATGCCGACGGCGTACTTGTCTGTCCAACGGGCGCGGGCGCGGTCGTCGCGGTCGACCTGACGTCGCGGTCGCTGCTCTGGGGCTATCGCTATCCTGCAGTGCCCATGCAAACGGTCGGCGCGCGGCTGCAGATCGCGCAGCAGCGCCCGGCCATACCCGGTCAGCGGCAAGCGATGGCCGAGGCCTGGGTCGATTCGAGCATTACGCTCGCCGGCGGACGCTGTTTCCTGACGCCGGCCGAGTCGCAAGAGTTGCATTGCCTGGACCTGCTCGAGGGGTCGCTCGTGTGGAAGGCGCCCCGCGAAGACGGCGTGTACGTGGCCGGCGTCCACGGCGACTCGTTGATCGTCGTCGGCGGCGCCCAAGTGCGCGGGTACAAGATCGCCGACGGCACCGCGACCTGGCCGCCCATCGCCTTGACCGACGGCAGCTCGCCCAGCGGGCGCGGATTCCTCGCCGGCGACAAGTACTACTTGCCGGTCTCGTCGGCCGAGGTGCTGACGATCGACCTGGACAAAGGCCAAACGATCGCCCGCAGCCGGGCCCGCGACGGCCGCGTGCCAGGCAATCTCGTGGCATACGCGGGGATGGTGCTGGGTTCCGGGCCGGAAGGCGTGGATTGCTTTTACCAGCTCGATGAAATCGAGCGCCAAGTCAAGGACAAGCTGGCGGCGCAGCCCCAGGATGCAGAGGCTTTGACCTTGCGCGGCGAAATTCTCTGGCATAGCGGCCAACTGGACGACGCGATCGCCGCGCTGCGACGGGCGCACCAGGCCGCGCCCGACCATGCCCGTGCCCGCAGCCTGCTGGTCGAGGCGTTGCTCGAGGGACTGCGGAGCGATTTCGCCAAGTATCAACTGAGCGGGGCCGAACTGGAAACATTGCTCGACGATTCCGCGAAACGCGGCGAGTATTTGCACTATCTGGCCGCAGGACTGCTGGCCAACGGCCAACCGCGCGCGGCGTTCGAAGCCTGCTTGCAGCTCGTCGATACCGGCGCCGAGGCCCCGGCGCTGGACCAGATCGACGCGCAACTGGCCGTGCGGCGAGATCGCTGGGTGCAGACCCAATTCGCAGCGATCTGGGCCCAGGCCGACGAGGCGCTGCGGGCCGAGATGCAGCGCGTGGTGGCCGAACAGTTCGCCCTGGCGCAGGCCGCGCCCGACGCCCAGACGCTGGCCCAGTTTGTCGGGTATTTCGCGACGCTTCCCGGGACCGACATGGCGCGCCTCGAGCTGGCCGAAAGGCTCGCCAGCCAGAACGATCCCTTGCAGCGGGAGCTGCTCGTCCGGCAACTGGTCGAATCGCGCGAAGCCGCCACGGCGGCCAGGGCGTGCCGCATCATGGCCGAGTTGGCGCTGGCCGGTCCGCGGCCGCTGCAAGCGGCGACCTATGTGCAGCGATTACGTGGCGAGTTTGCCGACGTCGCGTGTGCCGGCGAGCTAACGGGGCGTGCCTGGGTCGAGTCGCTCGGCGGCGACGAGGCCGTCCAGCAGGCGCTGCTCGCGCCACTCCCTTGGCCGAAGGGTCACGTGCAGATCGAGCGCTCGGTGCGCGAAGCGCCGTACGTCAAGTTTCCGGCCTTCGACCTGCGCGGCAGGCGCGGCCCCTTCTTCACCGACGCCGCGATCGAATTCGACCTGCACCGCCGCGGGCTGGTGGGTCGCGACGGACTGGGGAACGAAGTGTGGCGCATTGCGCTGCAAAGCGATCAAGACAACAACCTGCAATTCAATCAGCAAATCAACCCCGCTATGGTCCAGGGGCATTTGCTCGTGGCCGCCGTGGGCGCCGAGTTGTTCGCCATCGACACGCTGGGGAAAGCCGGCGACCCGGCCGGCGGAGGCAACGCGTTTGGACGCATCCTCTGGCGGAAGAACCTCGCCGACTCGCTGCCTGGAGGAGTGAACCTCTTCGCCAATCCGCGCCAGTTTCAATTCGGCATCAACTGGCGACGGATTCCCGGTGGAGACCAGTCGATGCAGTCGCTGGGGCCGCTGGGTCTGCTCAGCGAGTCGCAAGCCTATTTCATCATGAATCGCACGCTGACCGCGGCCGATCTCCACACCGGCGCAACGCTGTGGGCGCGCCGCGGCTTCGCCATCGGCTCGTTGATCTGGGGCGATCGCGACGTGGTGGCCGTCGTGCCACCCGAGGGCGTCGAAGCAGCCGTGCTCCGCGCGGCTGATGGCGCACAGTTGGGGACCTGCATCGTACCGCCGGTCGAACAGCGCCTCGGCACCATCGGCCGGAGGCTCTTGGTCTGGACGAACGAAAACGGCCGTAGCGTGCTCGAGTTGCGCGACGTCTGGCCCGACACGCCGTTGTGGCGGCAGACGTTTTCGCTCGATGCCAAGGCCGTGGTGATCGAGGATGACGAGATCGCCGTCGTCGAACCGCAGGGACGGTTCGTGATTCTATCCTTGCCCGAAGGGCGGATCGTCACCGAGCAATTGCTCGAGCCCGAGGAGAACCTATCGGACATCGCCGTGCTGCGGTCGCGCGACCATTACATCCTGGTCGCCAACCACACGTGGCAGCGCTCGGGCCAGATCATTTTCGCGCAGCCCATTCCCCAGATGAACCCCTCGCCGCTCAATCCGTTGGTGAACGGCCGAGTCTACGGCTTCGATCGCCGCACCCGGGCACGGCTTTGGGTGCGGGAAGTCGAATCACAGGGCCTGTACCTGTTGCAACCGAGCGAGACACCGATGCTCGTGCTGGCGGCTCACGTCGCAGCGGGCCGAAACGGCCCCAACAGTACGCCGACGGCCGAGTCGCTGGTTTTGTGCCTCGACAAGCGCACCGGCGAGACGTTGCACGAAGAGCGGTTCGCGCAGCAGATTCTCTACGACGTGTCTGCCGATGCGCAAGCGCGGACGGTCGCGCTCGGGCTGCAACAGCCGAACCAGAAGACCCAACTGGTATTCAAGTTTACCGACGAGCCGCCGGCCGCCGCCAACGAGGCACCCGCCGGCGCGGAAACGCCGGCCAGCGCCGCGACGGAGGCTGGATCATGAATCTCGTTCGTCGCTGCTGGCTATGCCGCATGGCTGCGTGCGTAGCGGTGTTATCCGCGTTCGGTGCCACGGCGGCGCAAGCGAGCCCTCGTTCGTCGAAGGTCGACCGCTCGGTCGAACAGGGACTCGAGTGGCTGGCCAGAACCCAGTCGCGGCTGGGCCATTGGTCGGCCAACGAAGGTCGCTATCCGACGGCGATGACCGCGCTGGCGGGGTTGGCGTTGCTGTCCAACGGGTCGACGGCCACGCAGGGCAAATACGCCAGTAACGTTCGCCGCGCGGTCGACTACCTGGTCAGCCGCAGCCGGCCCAACGGCCTGATCGGCGATCCGACGCGCGACGATCGGTACACGTATGGCCACGGCTTCAGCATGCTGTTCTTGTCCCAGGTGCTCGGCGAGGAAGAAGACGCCGAGCGACGCGAGTTGCTCGTCGATGTGCTGACGCGCGCCGTGCAGTTCACCGGAAATGCCCAAACCGAGGCCGGCGGCTGGGGCTACGTCAGCGCCAAGGACGGCCACGGTTTCGACGAGGGCTCGACCACGATCACCCAGGTGCAAGGTCTGCGCGGCTGCCGCAACGCGGGGATCCCCGTGCCCAAGGAAATCATCGACAAGGCGATCGCCTACATCCGCAAATGCACGACGCCCGAGGGCGGCGTGCAATACAGCTCCAAGGGCGGCGGCGCCCGCCCGGCCATTACCGCTGCCGCCGTGGCCTGTTTGTTCAACGCCGGCGACTACGACAGCGAGTACGTGCCCAAACTGCTCGACTACTGCCAAAAGAACCTGGCCAATATCAACAACGAAGGCTTCGGCCACTGGCACTACGCACACTATTACTACGCCCAGGTGCTGTACCGCGAAGGGGGCGATTCGTGGCGCGACTACCTGGACAAGATCGAGGCCAAGCTGATCGCCGAGATCGGCCCCGACGGCTCGTGGACCCAGGGCTACATCGGCCCGGTCTATACCACGGCGATCAATCTGACGATTCTGCAACTCGAACGGGCCAACCTGCCCATTTACCAGCGTTGACGGCCATCGCACAGCCGTAGCGCACGACACCAACGAGAGTGACCCGTATGAACGCTTCCCCCATCGACACGGCGGCAGTCAGCCGGCTGAACGAGGCCCGTGAAAAGATCCTGGCGCAACTTGGCCAGGTGATCGTCGGCCAGAACCACGTGATCGAAGAGCTGCTGATCTGCCTGTTCAGCCGCGGCCATTGCTTGTTGGAAGGCGTGCCGGGGCTGGCCAAGACCTTGCTGATCAGCACGCTGGCCCGGACGCTCAATCTCTCCTTCAGCCGCATTCAATTCACGCCCGACTTGATGCCGGCGGACATCACCGGCACGCAGATCATCGAGGAGAACCGCACGACCGGCGCGCGCGAATTCCGGTTTCTCGAAGGCCCGCTGTTCTCGCACGTCGTCCTGGCCGACGAGATCAACCGTACGCCTCCCAAGACGCAGGCGGCGCTGCTCGAGGCGATGCAAGAGCGGCAAGTCACGGTCGGACGCGTGCGGCATCCGTTGGCCGATCCATTCTTCGTGCTGGCCACGCAAAACCCGATCGAGCAGGAGGGCACCTACCCGCTGCCCGAGGCCCAGCAAGACCGGTTCATGTTCAAGGTCTACGTGCGGTACCCGACCTTCGAGGAAGAGTTCGAGATCGCCCGGCGGACGACGACCACGATCAGCGATCACATCGTGCCGGTGCTGGCCGCGGAGGAAATCATGCGGCTGCAAGCCCTCGTGCGCGAAGTGCCGATCACCGATCACCTCGTGCGGTTGGCCTTGGCGCTGGTGCGGCAGACACGCCCCGGCGAACCCGGCACGCCCAAATTCGTCGCCGAGCAGGTGCGCTGGGGCGCCGGTCCGCGTGCCGTGCAGTTCTTGATCCTGGGCAGCAAGGCCCGGGCCTTGTTGCACGGCCGGACCCACGTGACGACAGAAGATCTCCAGGCGCTGGCCTATCCGGTGTTGCGGCACCGCCTGGTGGTCAATTTCGCCGCCGAGAGCGACGGTATCACGCCCGATACGGTCGTCGACGAGTTATTGCGGACGACTCCCACGAAAGAAGACGAACTGACCTCCGATGCCCGATTCCAAAAGATTTTCGCATCCTGAAACGCTGGCCCGCATCCACCGGCTCGATCTGCGTGCGCGTCACGTGGTCGAGGGGTTCTTGTCGGGCATGCACCGCAGCCCGTACTTCGGGCAGTCGGTCGAGTTTCAGCAGCACCGCGAATACACCCCCGGCGACGACCTGCGACACGTCGACTGGAAGGTGTGGGCGCGCCAGGACCGGCTGTACGTCAAGCAATTCGAGGAAGACACGAACCTGCGTTGCGTGCTGCTGGTCGACGTGTCGGCCAGCATGCGCTATGGGTCAGGCCCGCTGAACAAGTACGAGTACGGCTGCACGACGGCCGTGTGCCTGGCGCACCTGCTGCTACGGCAGCACGATGCCGTAGGCTGCGTCACCTTCGACGACGCGATTCGCGTGACCGTGCCGACCCGCTCGCGGCACACGCATCTCGACTCGATCATCCAGGCGCTCGACATCAGCCACCCACGGGAAAAGACCGAGCTGGCGCGCATCCTGGGGACGGTCGCCGAGCAGCAACCGCGGCGCGGCATGGTGGTCCTGGTCAGCGATCTGCTCGTCGAGCGGCCGGGGCTGCTCCGCGGGCTGCGGCTGCTGCGCCAGCGCGGTCACGACGTGCTCGTCCTGCATGTGCTCGACGACGACGAGCTCGATTTTCCCTTCAACGGCACGACGCGCTTCGAGGGCCTCGAGCTCGACGAACAATTGACCTGTAATCCCCGGGCCCTGCGCGACGGCTACCTGGCCGCGCTCGCCAGCTATCTCGAAGAAGTCCGCCTGGGCTGCGCGCGGGAGATGGTCGACTACGCCCTGCTGCGCACCAGCCAGCCGCTGGACGCGGCTCTGGCGGCATTCTTGAGCAACCGCCTGGGAATGCACCACCGCAATTAACAAAGCCGCGCCTCGAGCGCGGCGGCCCATTTACCACAAACCCCCTGCCAGAACGAAGCTGACCGCCGTGTTGCCCGTGTTTCTCTCACCGCTGCTGCTCTGGGGATTGGCGCTGATCGCGATCCCGCTGTTGATCCACCTGATCAACCTGCTGCGGCAGCAGCGGGTGCAGTGGGCAGCAATGGAGTTTCTGCTGCAGAGCCAGAAGCGCAATCACCGCTGGGTGCTGTTGCGTCAATTGCTGCTGCTGGCCCTGCGCGTCGCGGCGGTGATCGCGCTAGTGCTGGCCTTGGCGCAGCCGGCGCTGCGCAGTCATTGGGCGCAACTGTTCGGCTCGACCACCGTGCACCACGTCGTGCTGCTGGACGACAGCTTCTCGATGGCCGATCACTGGGCCGACACGACGGCCTTCAACCGCGCCAAGGAGGTCGTGCGCACGCTCGCCGGCCAGGCCGCGGGGCAGGGGATCTCGCAACAGCTTTCCTTGTTGCGCTATTCGCAGGCCGCGGCGCAGCCCGACCTGCTCGCCGAAATCGTGAGTACCGATTTGCCGAACCGCTTGGACGACGTACTGCGGCCGCTGGCACCGTCGGAACTGAACGTCGGTCCGGCCGAGGCGCTGGCCGGGCTCGACAAGCTGTTGGGTACGTCCGCAGGGGAATCGCGCGTGATCTACCTGGTCAGCGATTTCCGCGCGGCCCAATGGCAAGATCCGCAGGCCATCGTGCCCGAGCTGCGCAAGCTCGCCGCCGCCGGGGCACGCATCGAATTGATCTCCTGCGTCGACCAGCCGCATGAGAATCTGGCGATCCTGCGTCTGCGTGCGCTCGACGGCACGCGCGCCGCCGGGGTGCCGCTGTTCATGGAAGTGGCGATCCACAACTTTGGCCGCGAGACGGCGAACAACATTGCCGTCGCGCTGGCCGAGGACGAATCGCCGCGTCCGGCCTTGGCGATCGAGTCGCTGCCGCCCGGCAAGACCGAGGTCCGCCGCTTTCCCGTGCGGTTCACCACGGCCGGTCAACATCTTGTCACGGCCCAGCTCGAAAGTGATGCGCTGGACGTCGACAATCGCCGCTATTGCCTCGTCGACTTGCCGCTGACCGTGCCGGTGTTGGTGATCGACGGCGACCCCCAACAGCGCGACGGGCAACTGCTCACCTTGGCCCTGTCCCCGGGCGGACCAGTTTCCACGGGCGTGACGCCGCGCGTCGAAGGCCCGCGGTTTCTGACCACGAATTCGCTGGACGAATTCCGCGTGATTTACGTCACGAACGTGCCGCAGCTCGACGAGGCGGCGCTGGCAGCGCTGGAGAAGTTCGTCGCCGCGGGTGGAGGCCTGGCCTTTTTCGCGGGGGAACTGAACGATCCCGTCGCGTTGGCGCGCGATTGGCACCGCGCGGGGCAAGGGTTGCTGCCTGTGCCGCCGGCGGCGGTCGCCGAACTGATCGTCGACCGCGTAGAACGCGCGACCGACCTGGAAGTGACCGATCACCCAATCTTCCGTGTGTTTGCCGGCGAACGGAACAGCTTTCTCAACTCGGTCCTGGTCAGCCGCTACCTGGCGATCACCCCCGGTTGGAAGCCTGCGGCCGACTCGACGGTCCGCACGCTGGCGACGCTGCGTAATGGCGCGCCGCTGGTGGTCGAACAACGATTTGGCGCCGGCCGCGTGGTGGCGTTCCTGACCACGGCCGCACCGGTCTGGAATAACTGGGCCCGCAATCCCAGCTTTATCGTGGCGATGCTGGAGTTGCAGGCCTATCTGACGCCGCAGCCACCGGCCGACGACACGTTGCGCGTCGGCACGCCGCTGGACGTGGTCCTGGATGCGGCCGATTATGCTGCGCAGGTGCGATTCACGGCCCCGCACCAGGAACAAGCCGCGCCGCAAGTCGTCGACGCGGCGCGCAACGGCGCACAGCTCGTCGCGCGGCTTGCCACGACCCCGGCCGCCGGCGTCTATGCAGCCGAGGTCGCCCGCAACACGGGCGAAACCGAAGTCCGGCGTTTCGCGCTCAATGTCGCCCCCGAAGAAGGGGACCTCGCGCTGCTCGACGGCACTCAGCTTGCCGGCCGCTTGAGCGGCCTGACCTACAACTGGCGCCTGGCCGACGATTTCGCGCTCGCCTCGCCCGAGGAAGCCGGGCTGCAGTTGAGCGACGCATTATTAGGGCTGCTCATCTTGCTCCTCGTGGGCGAACAAGCCCTGGCCTATGCCGCGAGCTATCACGCGCGAACGCCGGGAGGGGCCAGATGAACCAGCTCCTCCTCCTGGCCCAGGCTGCGTCGCGGACGACCTTTGAATGGGGTCGCATTCAGTCCAACTCCGATTGGTTGGCGCCGCTCGGCGTGTTGGCGGTGTTGGTGCTGTATGTCCGTTTCTGGTACCGGCGCGACGGTGTCGACCTCAAGCGGCCGGTGGGCTGGCTGTGCACGGCCTTGCGCGTCCTGGCGCTCGCCGGCATCGTGGCGATCTACTTGCGTCCCCAATGGCGCAGCGAGCACTTTCAGCCGCAGAACAGCCGCGTGTTGATGCTGGTCGACAACAGTCTCAGCATGCAACTCGATGATACCGAGCCCGGCGCAACGGCCGGCGGCATGACGCGCGCCCAGCGCGTGATCGAAACTTTCAGCGGCGGCGACTGGCTCGACAAGCTCTGCAACGTGCACGACGTGCTCGTTTTCCGCTTTGGACAAACGACCGAGCGCGTGGCCACGCTGGCCAAGCGACTGCCGGTCGACGCGGCGAAGCCTGCGGCGAAAGACCCGGCACCTGTGCCCGATTGGGCCAACCTGCTCGCGCCGGCCGGCGCGGAAACGCGTCTGGGCGCTGCGCTGCGCGAGGTGATCGACGATCAGCGGGGCGGACCCGTATCAGGCGTGGTCCTGTTGACCGACGGCGGTCAAAACGCGGGCCCCGACACACGCGCGGCCGTGGCCGCTGCGCAAGAAGCCAAGCTGCCGATCCACGCCGTGGGCCTCGGTACCGATCAACTGCCGGCCAATGTCCGCGTCGCGGATCTGTTGGCACCGGTCCGAGCACAGCCGGGCGACCGTTTCACCGTGACCGGGTTTATCCAGGCACAGGGGCTCGCCGGCCAGACCGTGGTGGTCGACTTGTTCAGCCGGGCCGCAGGCGAAGCCGCCGGCGGTGAGCGGCTCGAAGAATCGCGCGAAGTGACGCTGGGCGTCGACTCGGAAATGACGCCGGTCCGTTTCGAGCTGACCCCGGCCGAAACGGGCCGCCGCACGCTGGCCTTGCGGATCAAGGCGCCGACCGCGGATCGCGTGCCGACCGACAACGCGCAGGAAGCCGATGTGGAGATCGTCGACCGGAATCTGCGGATCCTGCTCCTGGCCAGCGGGCCGACGCGCGAATACCAATTCGTGCGCAACTTGCTGCAGCGCGACAAGTACACCACCGTCGACGTCTTGCTGCAATCGGGCCAGGCCGGCATCTCTCAGGACGCCAACGAGATTCTCGCCGAGTTTCCCACGACGCGCGACGAGATGTTTGCCTATGACGGCATCGTGGCCTTCGACGTGCGTTGGACCGAGTTGAGCGCGGCACAGATCGAGCTGCTCGAAACCTGGGTTGCCGATCAGGCCGGAGGGCTGGTGTTGATCGCTGGCCCCGTGCACATGTCGCATTGGGTCCAAGACCAGCAACTGGCGCCGCTACGGGCGTTGTTCCCGGTCGAGCTCGATCAGCGCATCGTCTTGGGTGACGAGGAGCGTTACGGATCGACGACGCCGTGGCCGCTCGAGTGGATGCGCGAAGGGCTCGAAGCCGAGTTTCTCTGGCTGGCCGACAATCCCAGCGAAAGCGCCGCACGTTGGGAGTCGTTTCCCGGCGTGTATGGCTACTACGCCGTCCGCGGGGCAAAACCCGCGGCCACCGTCTATGCCCGCTTTGGCGATCCCCAGGTTGCCGCGGGCGGTGAAGCGCCGATCTACATGGCCGGCCAGTTCTATGGCGCAGGGCGGGTGTTCTACCTCGGCAGCGGCGAGATGTGGCGCCTGCGCAGCGTCGACGAGGCGCTGTTCGAAACTTTCTATACCAAGCTGGTGCGCAACGTGACGCAAGGACGGCTGTTGCGCGGGAGCAGCCGCGGCACGCTACTCGTCGAGCGCGATCGGTACTTCGTGGGCCAATCGGTCGCGGTGCGCGCACAATTGAGCAACGAGCAGCACGAGCCGCTGACGCTGCCGACTGTGACCCTGCAGATCGTGCGTCCCGACGGTGGCTCGCAGACGCTCACCCTGGCGGCCGACGCCAGCCGCGCTGGCAACTTTGCCGGGCAGTTCAGCGTCCGCCAGGAAGGCATCTACCGGCTGGAGATTCCCGGCGACGACGAGGCGAATCCGTCGATCAGCCGGCGGATCCAAGTCCGGGTGCCCGACCTGGAACGCGAGGACCCGCGGCGCAACGACAGCCTGCTCGCCGCCCTGGCGCGCGATACGGGCGGGCAGTACTACGTCGGTCTGAACGACGCCCTGGGACTGGACGGCAAAGCGCCGCTCGTTGATCAATTGCGCGACCGCACGCGTACCCGGGTGATCACCGACAAGGCGATCCCGTTGTGGAACAATTTCTGGATGATGGGCTTCGTGGTTGGCAGCCTGGGCCTCGAATGGCTCGTGCGCCGACTGAGCCGGCTGGCCTGATCGACGAACACCGACCAACACCGGACGACACACAGTCTTGATGTCCACTCTCGCGACAAACCGACGCTTGGCCCCCCAGGTGTACGACCTGCTGGGCGAGGTCCGCGCGCGCTTCCGCCGCTATGTGTGGACGCAAAGCGTGGCCCGGTGGCTGACCGCGGTCGGCCTGATGTGCGCGGCGTGGCTTGTGTTCGATTGGGCCTTGGAGCCGGCACGGGTCATCCGGATGTGCGCGCTGGGCGGCGCCGGGGTGTTGGCGGTCGTTGCGTTGCAGCGTCTGGTCCTGCGCCGGATCTTCGTGCCGCTTTCCGATCGGCGCATCGCGCTGTTGCTCGAACGCCGGTTTGGCGATTTCGACGACAGCTTGTTGACGGCCGTCGAGCTGACCGAGTCGCCCGTCGAAGGGCGTTTGGCCAGCGCCATGCTCGACGACGTCTGTTATCTCGCTGCCCAGCGCTCCTTGACCAAAAGCGCCGCGGCCGTGTTCGACTACGGACAACTGCGGCAAGCGCTGGCGGGGCTCGGCCTGCTGGCCGCGATCCTCGTGACCAGCGGCTTGCTCGCGCCGCAGGCGTGGGGCATCTGGTTTCGCCGCAACGTGCTGCTGGCCGATGAGCTGTGGCCGCGCCGGTCCGAACTCAAGGTCGTCGGCTTCGACGAGCAAGGCCGCCGCAAGATAGCTCGCGGTAGCGATTTCGAGCTGGTTGTGCAAGCGAATACGAAAAAGGTCGTACCCGAGATTGTCTCGGTGCGGTATCGCACGGAGGAGGGCGTGCGCGGCCGGGAGAATCTCAGCCGCGAAGGCCAGGCGCAGGCCGACCGAGACGAATATCAGGTGTTTGCCTTCACTTTTCAGTCGGTGCCTTCGTCGCGCAGCCTCGACGTGCTGGGCGGCGACGCGCGCCTGCGCGATTTGAAGCTCGAGGTCGTCGATAGCCCGGCCATCACCGAAATGTCACTCGATTGCCGGTATCCCGACTACACGGGCCTCGCGCCGCGGAGCCTGGCTGTCACAGGCACGATGCAATTGGCGCGCGGCGTCGAGGTGGCGCTAGCGGCGCGCACCAACAAGCCGCTGCAAGGCGTCGAAGTTCGCCTGGAAGCCTCGGGCACCGATCCCCAGGTTCTGTCACTCGAACCGGGACTTGACGATCCACAAGCGTTCTCGCTGGTGATTCCGAAGCTGCTCGAGAACGTGGTCCTGGCGTTCAAGCTGCGAGATCGCGACGGGATCGAGAATCGCGAACCCATTCGCGTCACCTTGACGGCCCTGGCCGACGCGCCGCCCCAGATCGCCGTACGGCCGCAAGGCATCGGCACCGCAGTTACGCCCCAGGCGCGATTGCCGTGGCTGGGCAAATTGGCCGACGACTATGGTCTCAGCGCCGCATGGTTCGAGGCGACGGTCGATGGCCAGCCGGCACGCGAACTGCCGCTCGAAGCAGCCACAAACCGGGCAGAATTCGAAGTCGATCTGGCCCTCGAAGCCCGCGACCTGAACGTCCGGCCCGGCCAGAAGCTCGAACTGGTGCTCAAGGCCCGCGACAACGATGCCGTGTCGGCCGAGCCCAACCTCGCGACCGGCGAGAAATACCTGTTCGACGTGGTGACGCCCGAGGAATTGCGGGCCATGCTGGCCTCGCGCGAACTGAATCTCCGCCGCCGCTTCGAGACCTTGATCGAAGAGGTCACAGCCACGCACGAACTGCTCGTACGGCTCGATCTCGAAGCTACACCGCGCACGGCGCCGAGCGACGATCAGCCAGGGGCCGATGGCGCGGCCGAAGATCCGGCCGTCCGGCGCGCGGCGCAAAACGAATTGGCCGTCGAACGGGCCCGACAGAACGCCACCAAGAACGCCAACGAGACCTTGGGGTTGTCCGTGAGCTTTGCCGAGATCTGTGCCGAGCTGGTGAACAACCGCGTCGACTCTACCGAGCTGCTGGCCCGGCTTCGCGACGGCGTCGCCGAGCCGCTGCGCACGATCTCGGAGCAGCAGTTCCCGGAACTCGATCGCCGGGTCAAAGCCTTGGCCGAGAACCTCTCGCCGGGCGACGTGTCGCGCCACAACCGCGACGCGGCCGCCGAGCAAACGGCCGCGATCTTGCGCGAAATGCAGGGGGTGCTCGGTAAGATGCTGGAGCTGGAGACGTACAATGAAGTCGTCGAGCTGCTCCGGCAGATCATCGAGGCCCAAGGTGACGTCACCACCAAGACCCAGGCCGAACGCAAGGCCCAACTGCAGGATCTGCTGGAGTGAAGGCCATGAACCGACACCACCACCCGCGTTGGACGATCCTGGCCGCGCTGCTGATGCTCGGCCCGGTCGCGTGGCTGGCGCCCGCGGCATCGGCACAGCAGCCCGCCGACGGCGACGCCGCCTTGGCGCTCGACCAGGAGCAAGTCGCCGCGCGCTGGAAGCGCTTCGAAGAGGTCCTGCTGCGCGTCGCCGAGGTAGCGGCCAAGACCGATCCGGATCGGGCCGCGCTATTGCGTCAGACCGTCGCCGAGAGCAAAGACCGTCTGGTCGGGATGCAGTTCTTGGAAGTCGTCAAGCTGCTGAAGTCGGAGAAACTGGCGACCGCCGTCAAGCAACAGCAGGATCTGCAACAGGACCTGCAAGCCTTGCTCGATTTGCTGCTCAGCGAGGATCGCGCCAAGCGGCTGGCCGACGAACAGGCGCGCGTGCGCAAGTATCTCAAGGAGGTCAATCAGCTCATCAAGGAGGAAAAGGCGATCCAAGGCGCGACCGAGGGCAGCGGTGATCCGAAGGCCTTGGCCCAGCGCCAGGCCAGTGCCGCCCAACGCACGGGCAAGCTCGCCCGGCAAATGAAGGACGAGGCAGCGCCCGCCGGCCAGGTGCCGGAAAAGCCCGGCGATGAGCCGTCGTCCAAACCCGACGCTGCCGAGCCGCCAGGCGACGAGCCTCAGGACAACCCCGCGCCCGAGCCGTCGAAAACTCCCGACGGCCAACCCGCCGAGCAGACGCCTCCGGGCGGCGAACCCATGCCCGGTGGCGAACCCATGCCCGGTGGTCAGCCGATGCCCGGTGGAGAGCCGATGCCGAGCTCGCCGCCACAGGGCGAGACGCCAGCGGAGGAGGCACCCGCCACGGACCCCGCGCAACAGCGCCTCGAAGCGGCGCAACAGCGCATGCAGGCCGCACAGAAGAAATTGGAACAGGCCCGGAAGCGCGATGCCTCGGGCGATGAGGAAGCCGCGATTCACGAGCTGGAACAAGCCAAGGCCGAGCTGGAAGAAATCCTGCGTCAGTTGCGCGAAGAAGAAATGAAGCGTCTGCTGACGATGCTCGAAGAGCGGCTCACCAAGATGCTCGAAGCGCAAACGGTGATCTATGAAGGCACGCTCCGGCTCGATGGCGTACCGGCTGCCGAACGTGGCCGTGATGACGAAATCGAGGCCGCTCGCTTGGGAAGCAAGGAAGCGGAACTGGTCGCCATGGCCGACAAGGCGCTGCTGCTGCTGCGCGAGGACGCCACGGCCGTGGCGCTGCCCGAGGCGCTGGGCCAAGCGCGGACCGATATGCAGCAAGTGGCCGAGCGTCTGGGCCGCACGCAGGTGGACTTGATCACCCAAGGCGTCGAGGAAGACATCATCGCCGCGCTCCAAGAGATGATCGCGGTGCTGCAAAAAGAGCTGGCCGAATTGGGCCAACAGCAACAGGGTCAACCCGGTCAGCAGGGCGAGCAAGGCGACCCGCCGCTGGTCGACGCGCTGGCCGAATTGAAGATGATCCGGTCCCTACAGCTACGCGTGAACAAGCGGACCGAGCGGTACACGGCGCTGATCGAGGGCGAACAAACGGCCGATCCGGAACTGATGGCAGCGTTGCGCGAGCTGGCCGACCGACAGCAACGGATTTATCGCGCCACGAAGGACATCGTCTCGGGGCGCAACCAATAATTACCTGGCCGCGGAAATTCTGCTTGTTCGCCGGCGACCCCCCGCGGCATACTGGCGTTTGAATGGTGCAGCTGATGACGGTGAATCGCGTACTGCTGACCCTGGCGGGTTGCGTGGCCGCGTGCCTTGCAACCCCGGGCGAAGCCTTCGCCCGGGAACCTGCTCCGGCCGGAACGGTCGCCCCCGTGGCGGCCGCTTGGAGTACACCCACGGCCGATGCAGCGCAGGCCATGGCCCTCGCCTGGCTCGACGAGCGCGGCGCGACACCCCAGCAGCGCGCCGTGGCACTCGCCCTCTGGCCCGCGGCCGCCGGTCCCGTGCCAGGCGGCGAATTACTCGACCGTCTCGTGGCCACGCTGGCCGTGGCCGAGCCTCGGGCGGCACATTTGCTCGCGTGGTGCTCGCGCCCGCTCGCGGGAGCACAACTGCCAGACACCGCTTGGCTGTTCGACGAGGCCGTCTCGCCGCTGGAGCGCAACAATCTGAGGCTGTTCGTCGGACGGTGGCTGATTGCCTATGACCTGTACGAGGAAGCCGCGGCCCATCTGCGCGGCGTGACGTCGACGGACGTCGTCGACCCGGCGGGGTTGCTCTTTTACCAGGCCGTTGCCGCGCACCGGCTGCTCGATCGCGATGCCGGGCTTGCGGCGCTGCGTCAGTTGAAGCGCGGCCAGGATGTGCCGGCGCGGTTTACCTCCGTGGCAGCGCTCATGCAGCAAGACCTCGAACAACTCAAAGACGATTCGCTCGATCATATCGCGCGACGCATGGCCGACATCGAACGACGCCTCGACCTGGGCCGAGCCGGGCCGAAGACTCGTGAAGTCGAAGACGGAGTTATCGCCTCGCTCGACAAACTGATCGAAGAAATCGAGAAACAGCAGCAGCAACAATCGGGCGCAGCCGGCGCGGCGGCAGCGCCGAGCATGCCCGCGCAGGACAGCCGGCCGATGGAAGGCAAGGGCCCCGGCGAGATCACGCCGCGCGCCATCGGCTCGCAAAGCGGTTGGGGCGACTTGCCTCCCAAAGCGCGGGAAGAAGCTCTGCAGCAGATCGGCCAGCAGTTTCCGGCGCACTATCGCGACGCGATCGAACAATATTTCCGCCGCAGCGCACAAGGCGCCGACGGCGGCAACGACGACCAGCAACCGTAGCGAGCGGAAGAAGACGATGAACCCGGTTCTGGTCATGTCGATCGCCGCCGCGCTGCTGGGCGCAGGCAAGCCCGCAGAGATCGAGTTGTCGCTGGCCGGCGGCGGCTCGGTGCACGGCATCGTGGTCGAACTTTCCGATCGGCAGATTCGCGTCGAAACGGCCGCAGGCGTCGTCGAGCACCCGATCGCCCGGCTTTTGGACCTCAAGCCCGTATCGCCCGGCGACACCGGTACCGCGGCCGCCGCGCCGATCCAGGTTACCTGGCTCGACGGCACGAGCTTGCCGGCCACGGCCTACCAGGTTGCCGGCGGCCGCGCGACCATTGCGGCCGTTGGTCCCGATGGCCAGCCGTTGTCGGTCGAGTCGGGCACGGCTGCGATCAGCTTCGTCGGCCTGCAAGCCGAAGCGCTCGCGGCGCACGGCACAGAATGGCAGGCCCTGGTCGCCGATCTCACCGAGCACCCGGCCAAGAGTGATCGTATCGTCGTAGCCAAGCGCGAGGCGCTCGACTATGTCGAAGGCGTGCTCGGCGATGTCACCGAAGCGACGATTGCGTTCGAAACCGACGGCGAAACACTGGCGGTCAAACGCGCGCGGGCAGCGGCGCTGATCTATGCCCACGGAGCAACGCCGGCGTTCGGTTCCGCGGCCCAGGCGACCTTGACCAATGGCACGCGCGTGCTGCTGCACCTGGTCGAGCTGGCGGCGGGCGTCCTGAACGTGACCACGCCGGCAGGACTGGAGTTGAAGCTGCCCTGGTCGATGCTCGCCCGGATCGATTTCAGTCAAGGCAAGGTCGTGGCGCTGGGAGATCTGCGGCCGGAGCTCATGAATTGGAGCCCCTATTTCGCACCGGCCGAGTTGCCGGCGGCACTGGCGGCCCATTACGCACCGCGCATCGATGCCGCCTTCGACGGCGGCCCCATGCGCATCGCTGGTCAAGAATTCGCCCGCGGAGTGGCCCTGCGCAGCCGGACCGAACTGGTGTACCGTCTGCCCGACAAGTTCAAGCGTTTTACTACCGTGGCGGGCATCGACGACGCCGTGCGCCCGCAAGGCAATGTGCAGCTTGCGATCTACGGCGACGACCGTTTGCTGTTCGAAGCCACGCTCGACGGCCGATCCCCCGGCATGCCGCTGGAGCTTGATCTTCAGGGCGTGAATCGACTCAAGTTTCGGGTCGGTTTTGGTGCGGACCTCGATATCGGCGATCAACTCGACCTCGGCGAGGCGAAACTGGAAAAATGACCTGCCGATTCATCGCTTGTGCCCTACTACTCGCCGTCGCGTGTCTAGGCTCGCCCGGCCGCGTAAACGCCGAGGACGTGCCGTATGCCGTGCTGCAGGCCGAGGCCCAGCGCGTCGACGTGATGGCGCGCGCCAGCCAGGCCGTGGTGGCGATCTTTGATCCGGCTGGTACCAACGGCGGCTCCGGCGTGTTGATCACCGCCGACGGATTCGCGCTCAGCAATTTTCACGTCACGAAGGGGGCCGGCGATTTCATGAAATGCGGTCTGGCCGATGGCCGCCTGTACGACGCGGTGATCGTCGGTATCGATCCCACGGGCGACGTGGCCCTGATCAAGCTGCTGGGTCGCGAAGACTTTCCCGTCGCGCAGATGGCCGACAGCGACGAAGTGCGCGTCGGCGACTGGGTCTTTGCCATGGGCAACCCGTTCCTGCTGGCCGGCGACTTTCAACCGACCGTCACCTACGGCATCGTCTCCGGGGTGCATCGCTATCAGTACCCATCGGGCACGATTCTCGAGTATGCCGACTGCCTGCAGACCGACGCTTCGATCAATCCCGGCAACTCGGGCGGACCGCTGTTCAACGCCAACGGTCAACTGATCGGCATCAACGGCCGTGGCTCGTTCGAAAAGCGTGGGCGCGTCAACGTGGGCGTCGGTTACGCGATCACCATCAACCAGATCAAGCACTTTCTGGGCGCGCTGCGCGGCGGCCGCCTCGTCGATCATGCGACGTTGGGCGCGACGGTGACGACCGATGCCGAAGGGCGCGTCGTGGTGAGCAACCTGTTGGAAGACTGCGATGCCTATCGGCGCGGCCTGCGCCACGGCGACGAAATCGTGTCGTTCGGCGGACGGCCGATTCGTACGGTCAACGCCTTCAAGAATGTGTTGGGGATCTTTCCGGCGGATTGGCGCGTGCCGCTGGTGTTTCGTCGCGAGGGTGAGAAATTCCGCATCCTGGTGCGGTTGCCCAGCCTGCACGCCGCCGGGGAGCTGAACGAGCTGGCCGGCGGCTTCGAGCCGGAGCCACCGGCGGAGCCGGCCCCCGACCAACCCGACAAGCCGGACTCGGATGAGCCCCAGGACGAGCCGCCACAACGGCCCGCGCCGCGGCCGAAGATGCCATTTGGCCACGCGCACCAGCAACCGTCGGTGCCCGACGCGATCAAGGCACTGCTCGTGCCGCGACCGGGCTTTGCAAACTTCTATTTCAACACACCCGAGCGCGACCGCGTGTGGCGCGCCGTGCCCACGCAAGCCAGCTTCGCCGCGGTCGACGGTCTGTGGAAGCTGACTGGCGCCGATGCGACCGGCGCACCTGTCGAGATAGAACTGAGTGCCGACTCGGCGCGGCTGACGTGGGCCGGCCAGCAAGCAGCGCTCGTCGGGGCCGATCAACTCGCGGCGAACGTCGTGCCCGAGGGCACCGGCGGCCTGTTGCCGGCGCTCTTCCTGTGGCGGCGGCTGCTCGTGGGCGGACCGACCGCACTGGAACAAGTCGAATACGGCGGGATCTATCCGTTCGGCATCGAACTGCAGCCGGCGCATACCATCATCGCCACGACCGGGGGCGTCGAGGCGCGGTTCTACTGCGACGAAGAGCGCGGCTGGCTAATCGGCGTCGAATTGTTCACCGACACCGTTGACGATCCCTGTGAGGTGTCGTTGTTGGACTATGAGGAACGGGAAGGCAGGCTTGTCCCCACGCGAATTCTCGTGCGCCACGGCGACCAGGTCTTCGCCGATTGGAAGCTCGACGTCGTCGATCTCGCTGCTGCCGGCGAACCCAAGGAGGCGAAGTAATCGATGGTCGGCCGATCGCTTCTACGCTGCCTGCCGGTGCTGCCCGCGCTCTTGCTATGCGTCTGCGCCAATAGCCTCGCACGCGCACAGGAACCGCCGGGAGAGCCGCTCAGCGAGGCGATCGCGGCTAACCTCCCGAAGATCGTGAAGGTCTACGGCGCCGGCGGATTGCGCGGCCTGGAGCCCTACCAGTCGGGCATCGTGATCTCTCCCGAGGGGCACGTGCTGACCGCTTGGAGCCACGTGCTGGATACCGATTTTGTCTCCGTGACGCTCGATGACGGGCGCAAATTCGATGCCCGGCTCGTCGGCGCGGACCCACGCGTCGAGGCGGCCGTCCTCAAGATCGATGCAACGGACCTGCCGTATATCGACCTCGCACAGGCGGCCGACGCCGCACTAGGCACGCGTGTGCTGGCTTTCTGCAATCTTTTCGGCATCGCGACGGGCGACGAGCCGGCAAGCCTGCTGCACGGCCAGGTCGCCGCGCGTTGGAATCTCGACGCGCGCAGCGGCGCTTTTGAGACGCCCTACAAGGGCCCCGTCTACGTGCTCGATGCCATGACCAACAACCCCGGTTCGGCCGGTGGGCTGCTGACCGATTTCTTGGGCCGGCCCGTGGGCATGCTGGGCGGCGAGTTGCGCGACGCGCAGCAGAACACCTGGCTGAACTATGCCGTTCCGTTGTCGCAGCTGCGCACGTCGGTCGAACAGATCATGGCGGGCCAGTTTGTCGCTAGCAGCGCGGAGGACGCGACAAAACGCCCCGACTTTCCTCACGATTTGGAGCAGCTCGGCATCGTACTGGTGCCCGACGTCGTCGAGCGCACGCCGCCCTATGTCGACGTCGTACTACCCGACTCGCCTGCCGAAACGGCCGGCTTGCTGCCCGACGATCTCGTGGTGTTCGTTGCCGGCAAGCTCGTGCAATCGTGCAAATCGCTCGTCGCCGAAGTCGGACTCGTCGATCGCGCCGACCCATTGACGCTGACGATCATGCGGGGACAAGAGCTGCGCGATTTCACGCTGCGTGCGCCCGCAGAAGAGTCGGCGCCGGCGACGGAGGCCGCGCCGTGAATCGATCACTCCGTCATGCGTCGATCAGGCTAACGCTCGGTCTCGGCTTGCTCTGCCAGGCCGCGGTGGCGTGCGCCGCCGATCCGGCCGCCGAAGAGCGGGCCATCCGCGCAGCCGCCATGCGCGCGGCGCCCAGCGTCGTGCGCATCGAAACGGTCGGCGGGCTGGAGCGCGTCGGCGAGTTGCTCGTCGGCACGGGACCGACGACCGGGGTCGTGCTCACGGCCGATGGTTACATCGTCTCCAGCTCATTCAACTTCGTGCAGCAGCCGGCATCGATCCTGGTCACACTGCCCGATGGCACTCGACTACCTGCACAGCGCGTGGCCAACGACCGGAGCCGGCAGTTGACGCTGCTCAAGGTCGATGCGCCGTCACCGCTGGTCATTCCGGAGATCGTGCCCGAGGAGGAGACTTCGGTCGGTGCCTGGGCCATTGCCCTGGGGCGAACGTATGCCGCCGACGAGCCGAACATTTCGGTCGGCATCGTCAGCGCCTTGGCACGATTGGGCGGCCGGGTCATCCAGACCGACGCCAAGATCTCGCCAGCGAATTACGGTGGACCGCTAATCGACATCCGTGGCCGGGTGCTGGGCGTGTTGGTGCCGCTTTCGCCGCAGGGCGGCGACGAGATCGCTGGCGTCGAATGGTACGACTCCGGCATTGGTTTCGCAGTTCCCTTGGCGCATGTCATGCGCATGCTGCCTCGGTGGCAGGCAGGTACGGATCTGCGCCCGGGGATTCTCGGCATCACGCTCAAGGAAAAAGGCCCATTGGCCGAGCCGGTGACAATTGATACCTGTCGGCCGAATTCGCCGGCCGCCAAGGCGGGCCTGCTGCCGGGCGACCGCGTGGTCGAAGTAGCCGGCGTCGCCGTCACGCGCCAAGGCGAGTTGTACCGCCAACTGCAGCCGCTCTACGCCGGCGATCGGACTTCGATCGTGGTCGAACGGGGCAACGCGCGCGAGTCGTTCGAAGTCGAACTGGTGGGCGAGTTGGAACCGTACGAACATCCGTACTTGGGCCTGCTCCCTTCGCGCGGCGAGCGCGCTGCCGGTGCGCCGGCCGGCGTCGAAGTGAGATCGGTCCTGCCCGACAGCCCCGCTGCGGCTGTCGGCCTGGCGGTCGGCGACGTCGTCACCGAAGTCGCAGGATCGGCCATCGCTGATCGAACGCAATTGACCGCCGCGCTTGCGCGTTATCAGCCCGGCGACACGGTCAAGCTAACCGTGCAACGGGGCGACCAAATCGTCGTGCTCGAGCCGCAACTTGGACCGCAGCCCGGCGAACTGGATTACGAGGTGCCGGCCGCGCCGAGCCCGGCGGAAGCGGCGAATGGAGCGCCCGAGGCCGAACACCCGGCCCTAGGGCGCCAAACGCTCAAGCTGCCCGAGCTGCCGCAGGAAGCCATCGCCTACGTCCCCGAGACTTACCAGTCCGGTATGCGCTACGGCCTGGTGTTCTGGTTCGACGGAGCCGAGCCGGTCGACCGCGATGAGCTGCTGCGTGCCTGGCAACCGCTGTGCGATGCGCGCGGCCTGATCCTCGTCGCACCGAGCCCAGCGACGCCGGGCCGCTGGACACTGCCCGACGTCGAATTTGCCCGTGGAGTGTATGCCGAGCTTGAGCAACGATATGCCGTCGATCGGGCACGGACCGTGGCGATGGGGCAGCAAACCGGCGGCACCGCGGCGTACGTGTTTGCCTTGCGGAATCGGGAACTATTCGCGGGCGTCGTCGCGATTGATACGGTGCTCGCGCAGAAGCCCCCTGAGAACGAGCCGGCCTATCGGCTCGACGTGCTTGCATTCGTGCCTGAGCAATCGGCGCAGGCCGGCCGCATCCAGGAATCGCTCGAGGCCATTGGGCAAATGAACTACCGGGTCAACGTGCTTTCGCAGAGCGGCACGGCACATCTGCCGACGGGCGAAGATTTGCAAGCCGTGGCCCGCTGGCTTGAACTGCTCGACCGCATCTGAAGCCGCCGGCAATTGCATCCGGCCTAGACGACCCCGCAGGCAAACCGCTCATGTCTCGCAAACGGATCGGTGCCGTGGCGCTACTGTTGGGCGTGGTGGCCGGGCTGTTGTGGCTGTTCGGACCGGCGGGCGCTGCCACGGCGCAAGCGTCGGCGGCGTGCTTGCGCATCGGCACGGTGTTGGGCGCGATCTGGTTGGCGCTGCCGCAGTTGCAAGCCTGGACGAGCCGGTTGGTGATGGCCGCGCTGCTCGCGCTGGCGCTGGTGCTCGCCCTGTGGCCAAAGCTGTTCGTGCTGGCCGTGATCGCGTTGGTGATCGCGGCGCTGCTGCGGCCCCGGTTGGCGCCAGACGCGCCGCAGCCAGCAGCGCATCAGCCGGGAAAATCGAGATAGGGGTCTTGCCCCATCTGCTGGTGCATCTTCTTCCGCTCCTTCTCGTAGTAGAGCAGCGTCTTGCGATCGACAAAATGGCGGCGTTCGATCTTGCGCTGTGCCCGGCGAAACAGGCCCGTCATCCCGTTGATCAGGCCGGGATTGCGTTCGCCTCGCTGCTGAAGCTTGTCTCCGCGTTTGGCGCCTAGGCCATTGCCCAGGATTTCATCGTCGAGCGCCAGGTATTGCCGGAACGTGCCGGGATCGCCCTGGCGTCCGCAACGGCCGACCAACTGGCGATCGATGCGCGCCGAATCGTGCATCTCGGTGCAGATCACCATCAGGCCGCCGAGTTCCGCGACGCTTTCACCGAGCTTGATGTCGGTACCGCGGCCGGCCATGTTGGTCGACACGGTCACGCGCCCGCGCTGGCCGGCGTCGGAGACAATCTCGGCCTCCTCGGCGATCTTATGGGCATTGAGCACCTGGTGCGTGATGCCCTCCATGAGCAGCATTCGCGACAGCAACTCCGACTTGTCAATCGACCGGGTGCCGATCAGCACGGGGCGCCCGGTCGCGTGCAAATCGCGTACTTCCTCGACGATGGCCTGCCACTTGGCGTCGGCGGTGCCGTAGACGCGATCATCGAGCCGCTGACGAATGACCGGCTTGTTCGTTGGCACCGCGACGAATTGCAGTTTGTAGATCTTGCGCAGCTCGGCCGCGGCGCTGGCGGCGGTGCCCGTCGTGCCGGCGAGGTGCTCGTAACGAAGAAAGAAGTCCTGCACGGTGACACGGGCCGCCTGGCCGGTTTCGACGGTGACGTCGACTTTCTCCTTGGCCTCGATCGCCTGGTGCACGCCGTCGCGCCATTTGCGGCCCTCGGACAGCCGACCGGTGAATTCGTCGACGATCACGATTTCGCCGTCGCGAACGACATACTGCCGGTCGCGGGTAAAGGCCTTTTCGACGCGCAGCCCGCGCTCGATGAAGTTGTAGATGGTGAACATGCCCATCGCGTCCATGGCGGTCGGCTTGGGCAATTGGCGAACCAGTTGCCGTCCGGCGGCGGTCAGCTCGGCCTTTTGCTTGAGCGGGTCATACTCGAAGTGTTCGTCCTCGACGAAATGCTGCACGACCTCGGCCGTCCACTGGTAGCAGGCCACGGCCATTTTCTGTGCCTCGGTCGGCAGGGCGCTGATGATCAGCGGCGTTCGCGCTTCGTCGATCAAGATGCTGTCGGCCTCGTCGACCAGGGCGAAGTACGGGTCTCGTTGCAGCGGCTTGTCGCCGTCGATCCCGCCCGCCTGGCCCAGCATGCCGGCCAGCACGTCCAACTGCCCCTCGCGGATGCGGCGCAGCAGCAACCGGTCGCGGAGAAAATCGAAGCCGAACTCCTTGGCGGTGCCGTAGGTGATGTCGCTGGCATAGGCCCCGCGGCGGGCCGCCGGCTGCATGCCCGTTTGGATGATGCCGACCGACATGCCCAGCGCCTCGTAGATCGGCCGCATCCAGTCGGCGTCGCGCTTGGCTAGATAGTCGTTGACCGTAGCGAGGTGGGCACCCTTGCCGGCCAGCGCGTAGATGTACATCGGCAGCGTGGCCGTGAGTGTCTTGCCTTCGCCGGTTTGCATCTCGACGATGCCGTGATGGAACATCGCCATCCCGCCGATCAACTGCACGTCAAAATGACGCATGTTCAGCGTGCGGCGGCCGGCCTCGCGGACCAGGGCAAAGGCCTCGGGCAGCAACTCGACCAGAGGTTCCTGGCTCTTGGCGCGATAGCGCAGCGCCAAACTGCGCTTGCGCAGCTCCTGCTCGCCTAAAGCCATCAATTCGGACTCGTAGCCGGCGATTTTCGGTAACAGGGCCCGGTACGCGCCGATGCGGCCCTGCGACGTGAACCCGAACAGCGAGGCCAGGCTGGGCATCATGTGCAGAGAGAAACGCCGGTGCGAGTTCGCGGGAAAACTGCCTGCGATATTCTACGCCATGCGCGGTGCGCGTTATTGCCGAGCAACCGAGGCGACCTCGAACTGCGGGGCGAACGATCGTGCATTGGCCGGCGGCGCCTTGACCTCGCCGCGCACGACGACAAAATCGCCCTCCTGGTAATCGGCCAGCGCGGACGATTCGCCGAGGTTGACGCTGCCACCGTAGCCGTCGGTCACGCCGTCGAGCGGAATGTACCGCAGCTTCCATTGGCGACTCTTTTGCGAGTATTCGAGCCGGCCTTCGAGCAGCGAGTAGTCGTCGGCGTGGCTGAACCGCCCAGACGGTTCGGCCGCGGCGACGACCGGCTCGGCCGTCTCGGGATTAACAGGTTCTTCGTACGACGCTGTTTCGACCGCCGAGTCTTGCTCGGCCTGATCGTCCTCGATGGCCAAGGTATGCTGCGTCGGCGACAACACGCGCACCACGGTGGCCGGACGCGTCGGCTGCCGGGTGGCCACAGCCGCTTCGCTGCCTTCGGCCAGAGGTGCCTCTTCCGGTGCATCGAGCATGCGTACGACCGCCGTGGGGGCCGCCGGCCGAGTTGCCGTGGCTTCCTCGGCATCAGGGAGGTCGTCTCCTTCGGCGTCGTAGGTCTGCCGAGCCGCGAGCGGCGCCGCGTTGCCGTCGAGGTCGACCACCAGTTCAGATGAACCGGCGCCGCCCGCGGGCGAGCGGCGCGGCTCGACCGCACTGCCTTGGAACTGGAAGCCGCTCGACGGCGCATATTGCCCGCCGGGCGCCGGGGTGATCGTGGGGGGTGCGATCGGCGCCGGCATCACGGTTCCCGGCGGCTGCGCGACCGTGCCTGGCGGTGGAACCGTCGAGCGGAAGAACGGGTTGACCGCGGCCGTAGGCTGCGATTGGCAACAGCCGGCCGTACAGAACAGGCTCGCGCAAAGCGCGAAGACAGTGCAGGGGCGCATAGGTCGACATCCTTTCGACCGCCAGGCGGTCAGGTTGCCCTCGTGGCCCGCGCCGTGCGCCCCGCGAAAGATGAGTCGTCAGGCCACGCTCCTTGCGAGACCTGCGGCGCGCAGCGGCATCGGGAAAGATGGGAGCGATACCCTACCAAACCGGCCTATCGCGTCCAGACCGGTTCGCGGCCTGGGGCGCGATGTGCGCAAGAAAATCTGCCCCGATCGACGGAATGCCGGCAACGCTAGCCGCTGGCTACTGGCAGTTTATTCGGCAGTGGCACGTTCGAGCAGCGCGCGAATCGTCTGCCGATCGTCGGCCGAGAGCTTCGACCAGGCCTTGAGCAAGCCCACGAGCTCATCGGTGCTGCCGACAGATTCGGCTGCGTCGTCCGCCGGCTGTGGGTTGCTGATCTGCACGTAGGGGTTGTCAATCCGCTTGAAGCGGCCCGCGACCTTTTCCTGTTCGTGCGATGCCGGCTCGCCGCGTTTCTGCGGCACGTACGGATTCATCATCGTCTGCGGCTCGACGTCGATCTCGATCTCCGGCGTCATCACCTCCGGACCGTAGGGGAACGGGCTGTACCCATAGGTCCGCGGGACGGGCAGGCTGTAATAGACGGGCGGATGCAGCGCGAAGTACGGCGGCTGTTCGAGGCTGTAGACGCTCCAGGGATTGCCGTAATAGCCGTAGCCGCCGCCGTAGCAAAAGCCCTGCGCCGACGCGGTGCCGGTCGCCAGGACACAGACCAGGCCAAACGCCGCCATCCAACCGAACGGGCGAAGCATCGCAAATACCTCGAACCTAGGAGCCATGTCGTCGCGGCAGGACACCCACCACGCGCCTAGACTCCACACTAATCCGGGCCCCGGCGGCTGCAAGCGGACCTTCCTTGAGCCCGTCCTCGGATGGCGGATCGGGCCACGATCAGGGCGTATTTTCGCCCGTTTGCGGCACCTCGGGCACCGCTGGCACCTCGGCCGCAGGCTGCTTTGGCTCGGCCGGCGGCGGAGATTCGGGGACCGCAGCTCCGGGCGTCGACGACGAGCCATCGACCGCCGCCTGCGGCTCGTCCAGCTCGGGCACCGGCATCATGCCTGGGAATTTGTCGACCTTCGGCGGCGCGGGAATGATCTGCCCCAACTCCTCGGCCGTCGGCCGATGCGAACAGCCGTCAAGCGCCATTCCCAAAAACGTCAGGATCGTCCCGGCCAACGTCCACCGCCACCTCGCGGCGGCGACGTTGCCCGTACTGCCGTGGTGTGTATCCGCATTCATCGGCCGAGAACTCCGCGCCGTGCCTGGGGGCCACGCCCTCGTTTGCGCAGCGACATTCCTAACATCGCAGCGCCGGAAGCAGCCAGCAAGAAGGTCGATGGTTCGGGGACCGCCGCCAAACCATAAAACGAACCGGCGACGCTGAGCGGGATGCTATCGATTGACTGCGGATTGGCATGGAGCCGATAAAGCGACGTGTTGCCCATCCAAAAGTCTCCAAACTCGGCAGAGGCGAGATCGGTGATACCGTCGTTCCAATTGAATTGCGCGATGCCGCTGACCGTCACGTTGTCGGGATCGATGCGCGCAAAGGAGCGGAACGTGCCATCGCCATCGTACGCGAACAGGTTCGTGGTGCCATACTCGCCTTCGAGACCGTCGAGATCGACACCAAAGCTGCCGAAATAAAGGCCGGCGCCAGGAATCTGACCGTAGTCGATCACATTCGAGACCTGCCCTGTCGCCGGATCGAGCTCACCGAGTTCTGTGCTCACCACCGACGTGCTGCTCAGCCCAATGTAGAGCTTGCCATTGGTCGCACCAAAGCCCTCGATCAGTCGAGGAGCGGATCCGGACGCCAAGTTGATGTCGTGCTGAGAGATCTTGGCCCCCGTGGCTGGATTCAATTCCAAAAGCGTATAGGTCGCAGGCGCATTATAAATGTCGTTGCCGTCGGCGTTCGCGGTGAACGCAAACAGCCGTGTACCGATCGTTGCCAGGCGGGTGTGAATGGCTCGCATGTCGTAGCCGATCGGCCCGACCACCGAGACCTGGCCAGTCGTGCTATCGATCGTGACGAGTCGATCGCTCAGCGTATTGACTGAGTACAGCCCCCCGGCCTGGGCGTACGTCGTCGCCAAACAGCAGCAGGCCAGGGCGAATTGAAACGAGACTCGGCGCGAACCGGCGCAAGCCGCAATGAAATGCGTATGCATGGAAGACTCCCGAATAAAAGTTGCCAAGAAAGAGACCAGGAAATCAGGCCGCCAACCGCGGGCGCTCGATGGTCTGCATTAGCAACAAGCCGGAAGTCACGGGGTCGAAGAGGGCCGACCACAACGCGTGCGAATCGAATTGCCCCCTGAATCACTCGTAGCATCGTAAGGTTGGAAAAGCGTGCAGGCAAGCAAAGGACGTACAGAGGATCTCGCATTTAGCGCATGTCGAATACAAACTTCGCCAATTCCCAGCCACTCACGCCCGCCGAGCAGATCAAGACTGCAGCGGCCGAGTTGGGCTTTTCGGTGGTCGGCATTTGTCCGGCGGCGCAGCCGCCCGGCTTGAGCCATCTCGATCGCTGGATCGCGGCCGGCTTTGCCGGCGAGATGGGCTACTTCGCGTCGCGCCGCGAGGCATATGCCGACCCGGCGGCCGTGCTCGACGGCGTGCGCAGCTTGATCGTGCTGGCCATGCCCTATCGCACCAGCGAACCGCCCGCCGAAGTTGAGGGCCGGGGCCGCGTCGCGCGCTATGCCTGGGGGAACGATTATCACGATGTGATTCGCGAGCGGCTCGCTGCGCTCGGCGACAGTTTGCAAACGCTCGTGCCAGGTGCCCGAGTGCGCGGCGTGGTCGATACGGCGCCGCTCTTGGAGCGCGACTTCGCGCAAGTGGCGGGGCTCGGCTGGGCCGGCAAGAACACGCTGCTATTGAACCGGCAACAGGGAAGTTATTTCTTCTTGGCGGTGCTGCTCACCGACGCCGAGCTTGCCTACGATCAGCCGTTCGAGCGCGATCACTGCGGAACGTGCCGTGCATGCCTCGACGCCTGCCCGACGCAGGCCTTTATCGAACCGCACGTGCTCGACGCCAGCCGGTGCGTCAGTTACCTGACGATCGAGCATCGCACGGCGATACCCGCCGAGTTGCGCGCCGGCGTCGGCGATTGGCTCTTCGGGTGCGACGTGTGCCAGGACGTTTGCCCCTGGAACCGCAAGGCGCCGACCACGACCCTCGCCGAGTTCTGGCCCCGGGACGACCGGGCAGCGATTGAGCTGACCGCGCTCTTCGAACTCGACGACGCCGAATTCCGCAAGCGTTTTCGCGGCACGCCACTAGCGCGGCCCAAGCGGCGCGGCCTGTTGCGCAACGCCGCCATCGTGCTCGGCAATCAGCGCAACAGGGCGGCCGTACCTACACTGATCCGGGCCTTGGACGACGACGAGCCCCTGGTGCGTGGCGCTGCTGCCTGGGCCCTCGGTCAAATGGGCGGCCCCAAGGCCGTCGCCGCTTTGACGGCGCGCTTACGTGCCGAACTCGATGCCGAAGTGGCGGCCGAGATCAATGCCGCTTTGTTGAGCGCTGGTTAGCCACACCGTCGCGCCCACGGGGTGTGGTGTTCAGTCCGGCTCGCACGTCATCTCACCATTCACCTCGTCCGGCTCGGCACCGGGGTCGCGGCCGGGGAGGTCTTCCGCGTACCAGTGGGCCAGCACGGCATCGAGCTGTTCGGGATTCTGGACCGCGACAAACGCGTCGCGGACCGCCTGACCACCGGGATGCAGGCGCGCGTACTTGATGCCGAACTTGCGCATCTGCCGGCACCCCAATTCAGGTCCGTACAGTTCCACGGCCAGCGCGTAATGCTCGCGCAAAACGTCGCGCTGCTCGAACAGGCTCGGCGGCGGGGGCAACGGCTGCCCGGCGGCCAAGGCCCGGGCCTGCGAGAAAATCCACGGGTTGCCGATCGCGCCGCGCGCCGCGGTAACGCCGTCGACGCCCGTTTGCACGAGCATGCCGATGCAGTCTTGCGCGGTGAACAAGTCGCCGCTGCCCAACACCGTGCGTGCGCCGGCGTGCGTCTTCACTTCGCGGAGAAACTCCCAGCGACTGGGCCCAATGTATTTCTGCGCCACGGTGCGGCCGTGCACGGTGATTGCCGCCACGCCACGGGCAAAGGCACCGTCGAAGATCGCGAAGAACTTGTCGCGGCTTTCGGCCGTATCGTCGAGGCCGCGGCGCATCTTGACGGTCACCGGTACCTCCGGCGGCAACGCATCGCGCACGCGCGACACGATCTCCAGCGCCGTCGCCGGCTGACCCAGCAGGTAGCCGCCCCGGCAGCGGCCCAGCACTTTTTTCACGGGGCAGCCAAAATTGATGTCGATGACGTCGAAACCGCACCGCGCCAGATTGACCGCGGCCGGCCCGAACTCGTCGGGTTTACTGCCCATCAACTGGCCGCCGACCGGGTGATCCTCGGCATCGACCCGCAGGTGCTTGCGGCGCTGCTTGTTCGAGACCTGTAGCACCATCTGGTCGAGCACGACTTCGTGCAGACTGTATTCGGCCCCCAGCCGCCGGGCGATGCGGCGCATGGCCCAGTCGCTGTAGCCCGATAAGGCCGCCTGCACGACCGGCAACCCGAACGCATGCTGCCCGATGCGCAGCGGCGCGAGGCGCGAGATCGGTGATGCGTCCAGGGGCGACATGCAGCCGATTCTCATTCGGCGGGCGTCCGTTCGTCAATCGCGCGCCACGGCAGCGCCGAATGCCGGCCGCTCGGTGCAGGGTTGAGCCCCGTACCTTAGTGCAACACCGGGCACGCATCGAGCCATTGCCGGCCGGACGCGGCCATCCACTCCTGCAAAGCCAAGGGACCCCACTGACCGCGATCGTAATAGAGCAAGGGGGGCAAAGGACCGGAGTCCCAGGTTTGCTGAATCGGATCGATGATGCCCCAGGCCAGCTCGACTTCGTCACTGCGCGCGAACAAGCTGGCGTCGCCCGACAGCGTGTCGAGCAACAAACGTTCATAGCCGTCGGGCAGCGAGCCACGAAACTCGCGGGCAAAGCGAAAATCCAGGTCGGTCAGCCGCATCTGCATCCCCGCATCGGGCACCTTGGTCTGGATCTGCACTTGGATGCCCTCGGCCGGCTGAATGTGAATCACCAGCCGGTTCGAGTCGTAGACGCGCTGCCGGCCCGAGTTGAACAGCGCGTGCGGCGGCTCGCGGAACTGCACGACGATCTGCGTCGTGCGGCAGTCCATGCCCTTGCCGCTGCGGAGATAGAACGGCACTCCCTGCCAGCGCCAGTTGTCGATCGACAGTTTGAGCGCCGCAAAGGTGGCCGTCTGGCTGCCCGGCTCGACGTCCGGCTCGTCGAGATAGCCGCGATACTGGCCGCGCAACGTGTCGGCAGCCACGTCGGCAGGCGTCAACGGGCGGATCGCCTCGAGCACTTTGACCTTCTCGTTGCGGATCAAATCGGCCGCGTACCGGGCGGGCGATTCCATGGCCGTGACGCAGAGCAACTGCAGCAGGTGATTCTGGAACATGTCGCGCAGCACGCCGGCCGTGTCGTAGTAGCCGCCGCGATGGCCGACCACGACCTCTTCGGCGGCCGTGATTTGCACGTGATCGACATAGTTGCGATTCCACAGCGGTTCGAAAATCGCATTGGCGAACCGCAGCACGAGGATGTTCTGAACCGTCTCCTTGCCGAGGTAGTGATCGATCCGAAACACCTGCCGTTCGCGAAACACCGTGTGCACAAACTCGTTCAAGCGCCGGGCGCTGGCCAGATCGGTGCCGAACGGCTTTTCGATGACGATGCGGCGCGGCCCGCGCTCCTCGACGGCCAGGCCGCTGGTACCGAGCCGTGCGATGGCCGGTTCGTAGAACTGCGGCGCAGTCGACAGGTAATAGACGCGCGTCGCGTCGCCGGCGTCGAGCTCGTCGAGAAACTTCGCCAATGCGGCGAAGTCGTCCGCGTTGCCGATATCGCCCGGATGGTAGTAGACGTTGGCCGCGAACTCGCGCCACCGCGCTTCCTGAAACTCGTCGCCGACGAACTCGCGCGTCGATGCGGCCAGGGCGTCGCGCCAGGCGTCGTGCGCCAGCCGCGTGCGGGAAAAACCCACGATGCGCGTCGCGGGTGGCAAGCGGCCCTTGCCGTGCAGTCGGTACAGCGCCGGGATCAGCTTGCGGCTGGTCAGGTCGCCCGACGCCCCGAAGATCACCATCGTGTGCGCCATGCTGTTGCCTCCTTAGCCGATCGGCGACCAGTGGACACGGGCGCGGCGCGAGCGCAACTCTGCGCTTACAGCCGCATGGCCGTGAATCCGCCGTCGACGTACAGGCACGTACCGGTGATAAAGCTGCCCGCGCGCGGTGATGCCAGCAGCAGGACCCCGCCGACTAGTTCCTGCGGCTCGCCAAACCGCGCCAGCGGCGTTTGCGCCATGATCTGCGCGGTCCGCTGTGCGTCGAGGATCTTGCGGTTCTGCTCGGCGGGAAAGAAGCCCGGGCAAATCGCGTTCACGCGCACGCCCTGCGGGGCAAATTCACGGGCCACGTTACGCGTGAGGTTGACCACGCCCGCCTTGGCCACGGAATAGGCAAACACCCGCGACAGCGGGCGATGGGCCGTGACGCTCGCGATATTGATGATCGCCCCGCCGCGACCGCCATCGATCATCCGCCGGCCGAAAATCTGGCAGCTCCAATGCACGGCCGACAGGTTGCAGCGCAGGACCCGGTCCCAGTCGTCGTCGGCAACTTCCAGGTAGCTGCTGGCCGAGTTGACTCCCGCGCCATTGACCACGATGTCGACCGACCCGAAGCGCTCGTGCGCGGCCGCCGCGAGCCGTTCGAGGTCCGGGCGCGCGGTCACGTCGGCCGCCACGAAGGCTGCTTCGCCGCCGGCAGCTTCGATCTGCCGTACGCGCTGGGCACCGCGCTCGACCCCGAGGCCCGAGACCACGACCCGGGCACCCGCCTGTGCCAATCCTTGGGCGATGGCACCGCCGAGCACCCCGGTGCCGCCGATGACTACGGCGACCTGGCCCCGCAGGCCGAACAGGTCGGTCAGAAACGCTTCGGGACCGTTCATGAAGGATCGCGCCGCAGGCGCAGCCAGTCGGTATGAAAGGTGCCTTCACGATCGGTGCGCTGGTACGTGTGCGCCCCGAAATAGTCGCGCTGGGCTTGCAACAGGTTGGCCGGCAGGCGCTGCTGGCGGTAGCCGTCGTAGTAGGCCAGCGCGGCGCCGAAGGCCGGCGCGGGAATCCCCATCAGCACTGCCGTCGACACGACCGCACGCCACGCGTCCTGGGCCTCGCGCAGGACTCCCGTGAAATACGGCGCCAGCAGCAGGTTCTCCAACTTGGCGTCGGCGTCGAACGCCTCTTTAATGCGCTCGAGAAACCGGGCTCGAATGATGCACCCGCCGCGCCACAACAGGGCGATGGCCCCGTAATCGAGCGGCCAGTTGTGCTCGGCCGCCGCGGCCTGCAATTGGAAGAAGCCCTGGGCATAACTGCAAATCTTCGAGGCGTAGAGCGCCTTGCGGACCTGCTCGATGAACTCGCGGCGGTCGCCGACAAAATGTCGCGCCGAGCCGGGCAGGACCTTGCTGGCCCGCATGCGCTGAACCTTGAGCGCGCTGAGCGCCCGGGCATAGACGGCCTCGGTGATCAGCGTGGTCGGCACTCCCAAATCGAGCGCCAATTGGCTCATCCACTTGCCGGTCCCCTTGGCCCCGGCCACGTCGAGGATCAAATCGACGAGATATTGCCCCGTCTCCGCGTCTTTCACGCTGAAGATGTCGCGGGTGATTTCGATCAGATAGCTGTCCAGCTCGCCGCGGTTCCACTCGGCGAAGACGTCGTACAACTCGTCGTTCTTCAGACCCAAAGCGCCTTGGAGCAACGCGTACGATTCGCAGATCAACTGCATATCGCCGTACTCGATGCCGTTGTGCACCATCTTGACGTAATGGCCCGATCCGTCCGGGCCGATCCATTCGCAGCAAGGGATGTCGTGATTTGGGCCAACCTTGGCGGCGATAGCCTGGAAGATCGGTTTCACGAGCGGCCAGGCCTCGGCCGTACCGCCGGGCATGATGCTGGGACCCTTGAGCGCGCCTTCTTCGCCGCCCGAGACGCCGGTGCCGACGTAGCGCAGGCCCTTGCTTTCGACGTAGGCGACGCGGCGGCGGGTGTCGGCATAGTGGGTATTGCCGCCGTCGATCAACACGTCGCCGGGCGACAACAGCGGCAGCAACTGCTCGATCAATTGGTCGACGGCCGGACCGGCCTTGACCATCATCATCACCTTGCGTGGCGACTTGAGCGCGGCCACAAGCTGCTCGAGCGAGTGGCAGCCGACGATTTGCTTGCCCGCGGCGCGGCCGGCCATGAATTCGTCGACGACGCTGGTCGTCCGATTGAACACCGCGACGCGATACCCCCGGCTCTCGACGTTGAGCACGAGGTTCTCGCCCATCACGGCCAGGCCGATGAGGCCCAGATCACAGGATTCTGCCATGGCGTCGTCTCTCCTTGCCGGCAAATGTTTCCAGCGGCGGGCGGCCCGGCGGCCGCGCCAGCCGAACGCGGCCTACTTGGCTTCCCAGGGCGGACGGTCGGGCAGGCAGCGGTCGAACTCGGCCAGTAGTTCGTCTTGATATCCCCCGGCGAACGTGCCGGCGAAGAACCGCTCGATGCCCTCGTCGAGCAACTGCCGCCAACTCGCCTCTTCGCTGCCGGGATTGATCGGGAAGAACAGCGCGCCGTTGGCCTCGGCCGCCTTCTGGTCGCCGGGCGCGTCGCCGATCATCAAGGCGTGGCCGGCCGAATACTGGCGCGCCACGGCGAGCGTTTCTTTCTTGGTGCCCACCTCCTGGCCGCAGATCGCTGCCACGAACCGCGTCAGGTCATGCTCGTCCCATTCGCGCTGGAGCGCCTCATTCGGCGTGGCCGAGATGACCAGCAGATCGGCCTGCGGCTGGAGCTTCTCCAGGCACGCGCGGACATACGGAAACGGCGGCACACCGCGGACGATGTGCTCGACCGACGCGTTGACGGCCACCGACCAATCGAGCGCCTGCCGCAGGTCCGGGTCGCCCGTGGCCGCCACGGCGGCCTTCAGCGCCGGGTTGCCCAGCTTCGTTTCGGTCTGCAGCCACCGCGCCAGCCCGGGCGGCACCGCGACCTTCACGCCCCGGGCCAGGACCTCGGGCCGCTGCTGCAGCCGCTCGAGCGTCTCGACCAGGGCCGGAAAGCGGTTGATGCCGCGGCTCTTCGAATACAGGTTGACGAACTCGGCCACCTCGCGGGCATATTTACTGATGCCCTGCAGGTTGTAGCTGTTGATCGTATTGGGGATGAAACACTCCTTGTGTTTCACCTCCATCGTGTCGAATGCGCAGCCGTCGGAATCGATGCCGACGAGAAACTTGTGTTGGGGCGTGAATGTGAACATGGGAATCGCCGGACTCAACTCTTCGCCGCACCGGGTTTCGGCCGGTCAGCTTGAGGGACATAGGAATGCAGTTTTTGAGCTGCGTAGATGGGCTGGAGCCGCGTCAGCCGTTGTCGCCCCGCCACGAGCGGCAGGCTGATCATGTCTTCACCGACCAGGGGCTGGGCGTACCGCACGAAATCGTCGGTGACGTCTGTGCCGCTGGCGGCGATCCAATCCTTACGAAAGTGCCGGTCGCTGCCGGCCACCTCGACCAGCGGCACCCGGTCGTAGCGCACGTTGTAGGTCGGCCCCGAAGCTCGCAGGATCGTGGCCATGAAACCGCTGGTACCCGAGGCGGCCAGCAATGCGGCTTGCTGACCGACGCGGTAGGCCTCCTCGAGGTCGACGGTCGAAGCGTAGGCCATTGAATGCCGTTGATCGGTGCCGGACACGTTGCCACGCGCGGCACCTTTGGCCTGCAAGCCGACGCGATTGAGGTGATTGACGACCACCTGCGCCACAGTCAACTGGCTCGAACTGAACGAAACGTGGCCAAACGAGTCGCGCAACTCGCCAAGATTGCCGACGTCGAAACCCTCGCTGACCACGACCAAGGCCCGCCCGGTGCGCCGCAACAAGTCGTTCACTTCGTCGGCCAACTGGTCGAGCGTGCAAGGCCGCTCGGCCAGGTAGATCAACAGCGGCATCTCCCGCTCTGGATCAGCCAGGCGGGCCGCGGCGGGAATAAAGCCGATCTTGCGGCCCATCGCCTGCATCACCAAGACCGGGTCGGCCGGACATGAACCGGCGTTTTCCTCGTTGGCGTTCTGGACCATGTGCATCCAGTACTTGGCCACCGAGCCGTAGCCGGGAGTGTGGTCGATCAGGCGAAACTCGCTGTCGCCGACGTCGTTGTCGATCGTCTTGGGCACGCCCACGGCGACCAGGTCGAGCCCGCGCTGCCGCGCCAGCTCGGCCACCTTGTGGGCCGTGTCCATCGAATCGTTGCCGCCGATGTACAGGAAATAGCCCACATCGTGGGCGCGCAGCACCTCGATCACGCGTTCAAAGTCTTCGGTCTGCGCCGGCTTGAGCTTGTAGCGGCACGTGCCAATCGACCCGGCTGCCGGGCTGACGCGCAGCAAGGCAATCTCTTCAGCCGGTTGCGCCGAAAGCGAAAGCAGCTCTTCCTTGAGTACGCCTTCGATGCCGTGCCGGGCTCCGTAGACGGTGCCAATCTCGACCAGCGCGCGGCAAGTTTCGACGATTCCGCGAAGCGTGTTGTTGATGACCGGTGTCGGTCCGCCGCTTTGGGCAACAACGAGATTTCGAGGACGCGACATGGCGGGCAAGGATCAATCCATTGAACCGGGGAGGGCGGCCAACCGGCGCCGGGTACACCGTAAGCCCGATCGCGGACTTCACGGGCCGACAACCGGCGTGGGCCGGGAAGACTGGGCGGGATTGTACCCGCCCGAAGCGAGACTGGGAAACCCGGCAACCGACCGCGTCAAACGGTCGCTTGGGAACGCAGCCGGCCGTAGGCACCGATCAGGTGCAGCACATGACGGCACAGGTTGAACGAGTTCGACTGCCGCCGCTGTAGCCCTTCGCACAGGGCCTGTGCCGGCCGGTGCAGGTGTGGCAGGTCGTAGGTCAGGCCGAAACGTGCGAAATACTCGCTCAGCTCTTGCACCTCGCGCCAATCTTCCCGCTCCAGCGCCGCGATCAAGGCGTCGACCCGCTCGGGCAATAGATCCAAAAGCTTCGCGACTCGCGCGTTGTTCCGCGCCAATCGGGCGTTGAGTTGCGAGATCGGGGGCAGTGTGTAACGCGACATAGCGGCTGACCAAGGGCAGAGAACAGGCGTGACCCAAAGGCGGGCTGCTTAAGCCTAGTTCAGAAATCGGGGGCTCCGGGAAAAAAAGCCGCACGGCGGCATCCAGGCTCGCGACGCTGCAATCGCCACAATCGTTACGCCCGCGGAAACGGGAAATCCAACATCGAAATGCCCTCAACCGGCCGGGTTCCGCAAGCTGGGAACCGCGAGCTGCGGAGAGCTGTCGGCGGTGGCCTGCCAGGCGGAACCCCCGGTCGCGGGAATAGTCTCAGCCTGGGATGCGAATAGGGCTTCGGATCGGAGACTGCGCAACAGCGTCAGGGAACGGGGGACACGGCGTTCGCGGCGCTGCGACGGGCTGTACCGTGGGGGCCGCCCGTCGGCGTGGAAATCTTGATCCAATCGGCAGCCTCTGCCAGACTGCTACCCGGAACTGCAGTTGGGTGGTGCGGCTGCAAGGCGGACCGTGGTCGACCAGCAAAGTCCGAGGGCGCGCGGGGGCGTGTCCCCAGGGCGCAACGCCGTCAGGCGTTGTCGGCCGACCATCGCACGCCTTCCGTTTCGGGGGAACCGAGATCGCTATGGATTGCGTGTTTCCCTGCGCATGCGCTGAGTCCACCCCAGAGAACAGAGGAAGGCCCTGATGCTTCGATCATCGCGCAATCGCTCCCACGGATGGCGAGGATTCCGTCTGGCGGCTTCGACACGCTCGCCCCGCGCCGCTTGGCTCCGGTCCGAACCGCTGGAAACGAGGCTGGTCCTGAGCGTCGATCCGGCGGCCTTGGTCGCACTCGGCGCCCCCGCAGTCGACGACACGACACTGCTCGACTGGGACGGGCGGACCAGCTACGCGTACGAAGACCAATGGATCGTATCGCTGAACCTGGGCAACACGCGGCCCGAGGATTTGCTGCCCACCGGGCGTGAGGTGTTCGCGGCGGCGCAGGTGGCCGGTGACCTGGAGCTGGTACGCGGCGCCGGGGCGACATTCCTGCTGCACGCCACGCCGGGCGCGGACGGCCAGGCCCTCGAAGCCGCCCTGGCGACACAGCCACAGTTTCGCTACCTCGAGCCCAATCTCGTGCTTTGGGCCGACGCCGTGTTCCCGAACGATACGAGCTTCGGTACGCAATGGGCCCTGCACAACACCGGGCAAAGCGGCGGGGTCGTCGACGCCGACGTCGATGCGCCCGAAGCCTGGCAAACGACCACCAGCAACGGCAATGTGGTCGTGGGCATCATCGACACGGGCATCGACTACAACCACCCCGACCTGGCCGCCAATATCTGGGTCAACCCGGGCGAGATCGCCGGCGACGGCCTGGACAACGACTTCAACGGCTATATCGACGACGTCCACGGCTGGGACTTCGCCAACGACGATAACGATCCGCTCGACGACGAAGGGCACGGCACCAGCGTCGCGGGCATCATCGGCGCCGTGGGCAATAACAATCTCGGCGTGGCCGGCCTCAGCTGGGATTCGCAGTTGATGGCGCTCAAGTATTTGAACTCCGAGCGCGTGGGCAACACGGCCGACGCCATCGCGGCGATTCACTATGTCACCCGGATGAATCGCGATTTTGGCATCAACGTCCGCGTCACGAACAACAGCTACGGCGTGGCAGGGTATTCGCAGGCCTTGTACGACGCGGTCGCCGAGGCGGCCGGTGTGGGCATCCTGGTTGTCGCCTCGGCGGGCAACAGCAGTTCGGACAACGATCTGGGCCCGATCTATCCGGCGAATCTCGAGATCGACAACGTAATTTCCGTCGCGGCAACGACGCGGACCGACAGTCTGGCCAGCTTCAGCAGCTACGGAGCCGCTACCGTTCATCTGGGTGCGCCGGGCGAGAACGTCTACACGACCGCCATGGGCGGCGGTTATCGCAATTTCTCCGGTACTTCGGCCGCGGCACCCATGGTTGCCGGCGTGGCAGCCCTGCTCTGGGATGCCGCACCGCTGGCCAGCTACCAGCAGATCAAGACGGCGATTCTCGACGGCGCCGATCCGATTCCCGCGCTCGACGGCCTCACGATCACCGGCGCGCGACTGAATGCGGCCGGCGGCCTGCAGGAATTGGGTTTGAGAATCACGAGCCTGACGCCGGCGGCCGGATCGACCGTCGCGGCGCCTCCAACGTCGTTTCAGGTCGTGTTGTCGAGCCCCTACGACCTGGCCAGCGTTCAGGCCAGCGATTTGACCGTCAACGGCATCGCCGCCACCGGCGTCAACCAGGTCAACGCGACCACGCTGCAATACACGTTTGCGTCGTCGCCCGTCACGACCGAGGGCGTGCAATCCATCGCCCTGGTCGCCGGCGCATTGACCTCCGGCGGCGGAGCCCAGAGCACGCTCGCGCTCAGCGCCAATTTCCGCTACGACTCGCAGCCGCTGACGCTCGTCTCGAGCACCCCGGCCGCAGGAGCGAGCGTCAACGTCGGCCTGTCGACCGTCACGCTGAATTTCAGCGAGCCGCTGCAGCCCGGCAGCGTTGAGCCGACCGATTTCATCATCAGCGAGGGCAAGGTCGTCGCCGCTCAGGCCACGGGCCCTTCGACGATTCAGTTGACGCTGACCGGGATTCTGACCGAGGGCACTTTGCTGATCGGCTCGCCGCCGGCCGCGTTGGTCGATGGGTTCGGCAATCCCTCGTCGAGCTGGTCGCTGCCCATCACGATCGACGTCTCCGAAACTGACGCCGACCGGTTCGTCCATCTCGGGCCCGAGGGCGGGCTGATCTACGCGAGCACGACGAACGACGGACTGCTCCAGGGCGGCAGCGACCTGGACAGCTACCGAGTCTTTCTCGCGGCCGGCGAAACGCTCGCGGCTCGAGTCACTCCGGGCAGCGGTGCGACGGCCATGACCATTGAGCTGGTCGGCCAGACGAGTCTCGTGGCGGGAGCCGCCGGCCAGGCAGTGACCTTCGCGCCAACCCAAGTGAATTCGTCGGGCTATTACGACGTGCGCGTCGGTGGCAATTCGTCGAGCACGTACCACCTCGACTTGTACCGCAACGCGGCCGTGGCCTGGACCGACACCACGCCGACTTCGCTGGCCGCATCGCGTTTGAGTTTTGGCTCGTCGGGCCGTATGGCGGTCGTGGCTGACGCTGCGCCGACCACTCCCACGGTTTATTCAGCCGACATGTCCGCCAACCCCGGTTGGACGCTCACCGGGGCCTGGGCCTACGGCCACCCCCAAGGCTTGGGCGGAGACCCGTCGAACGGCTACACCGGCGCCAACGTGATCGGCGTCAACCTGGCCGGTGCTTATACCAACAACCTGGCGGTGCCGATCAACGCGACGACGCCAGCGATCAACGTCGCCGGCATGCAGAACGTGAATCTCTCGTTCCGCCGCTGGCTGGGAATTCAGGGCTTCTCGTTCGACAAGGCCCGCATTCAGTATTCGACCGACGGCACGAACTTCACGAACCTCTACCAGAACCCGACGACTAATCTCGTCGAGACGAGCTGGTCGTTGCAAAACATCGCGCTGCCGGCGGACGCCACGAGCACCGGGACGCTCTACCTGCGCTGGCAACACGGCACGACGAACGCCACCACGACGTTCTCGGGCTGGAATATCGACGACGTCGTCGTCACGGCCCTGGCTCCGGACGTCGACAACTACACGGTCGACCTCACCGGCGACGTCGGTAAGCCGATCGACATCGCCTTCCAGGCCCTCGACGCAGCAGGCCTGGCCGGCGCCACGGTGCAATTGATCGGGCCCGACGGCACGACGGTCGTGGCCACGGCCAGCGCCACGCCGCAAGGCATCGGCCTGACCGAAAACGACCTGGGGATCTTCGATTACGTCGTCGCTCAGCCGGGGATCTACACCGTCCGCGTGACCTCGGCGGTCAGCGGGCGCTATGCCTTGGTGGTCACCGAATCAAACGTGACCGATAGCGAACCGAACGATACGCCCGCGGCGCCGCTACGCAGCCTCGACCTGGCCGGCGCCGCGCTCGGCCAGATCGGCGTCCCGCCGATCGACGGGGCCTATCATTTCACGATCGACAGCAACGCCAGTACCGTCACGCTTTCGGGCGCGATCACCGATTCCAACGGTGAAAACCCGTTGCCCATCGTGGCCCAACAGCCGGGCAGCCTGACCACGCATTTCCAAGGCACGCTCGAACTCAACTCCGACGGACAGATGTTGCAGGTGACCGACAGCACTGTCGACCTGCTGCCGCTGGCCGGACTTTATCAGCCGAACAACATGCAGGCCGACCTGGCCGCGAAGGTGCAAATCCTCACGCTCACGGCCTACGCCTCGATGACCGGCGTGTTGCTGCGGGCCTACAGCGGCGAAGTCGACCTCGCGCCGAATGGTTCGTTCAACGGCTCGGACGTCCAGTTCGAATTCATCGATGGAACGATCGCGTACGACCTGCTGGGCACCATTGGCACGTTCCCTGTCGCCACGCCCGAAACGGGCAATCAGCCGTTGGTATCGGGCCAATTGCTCGACCTGCCAGGCACGCTACAGCTTACGATTCCGCTACGGGTGCTCGTGGTAGTGACCGAGCCCAACACAGGGCTGCTCGTCAACCTGCAATTCACCGGCCAGATCGTGGCGACGGCGCCGCGGCCGGTGCTCGAAGACGACGTCTACCAGTTCACCGCCGCGGCCGGCCAAGAAGTGACGCTCACGGCCGACGCTCTGTTCCGCGATGCCGCCACGACGCCGGCCAACACCCTGCAGCCGGGCCTGGCGGTGATCAACAGCCTGGGCAATCCGGTCGTGCCGACGCTCTCGACGGCGGCCGACGGCTCGGCTCAGTGGACGTTCTTCTCCGCGGCGGCCGACACCTATCGTGTGATCGTCAGCGCCGGCTCCGGTTTCGGCGACTACCGCCTGTCGCTCGACAAGCACTATCTCCCTCCCACGCTGGCCATCGACGCGCCAACCACGACGGTGCGCTCGGCGCCGACGAGCATTACGCTCAACGTGACGGACCCGACGGTGCCGCCCGACGCGGAGTTCGGCTTTGCCTTCGACTGGAACAACGACACGATTGTCGACGAGGTCGTCAACGGACCCAGCGGCACGGTGGTCGAACACGCCTTCCAGTCGCTGGGCAGCCACACGTACCGCGTCACAGCAACCAACAGTTTTGGCGCGACGAGCTCGGCGCAAACGGCGACGATCGACGCCGTGCGTTACGAGACAAGGCCGGATGAAGGCAATCCGGCGAAGCTCGACTTGTACTACGGCGGCACCGCCGGAGACGACATCCTGGCGTTCTTCGAGGCCACCGGCGGGATCAATGTCTGGGAGTTCAGCGGCGGCAATCTCCTGATTACGTTCGTGCCGGGAATCAGCGGGCGCGTCAATGCCTACGGCGGCGACGGCAACGACAACCTGTCCACGACCTCGAGGCGCCGGTCGTTCAGCTTCTTCGGCGGAGCGGGGAACGACTCGCTGGCCGGCGGCTCGCGCGGCGACGTCCTCGTGGGCGACGACGGCGACGACCAGCTCATCGGCCATGACGGCAAGGACAATCTGAGTGGTGGCGCAGGCCGCGACCTGCTGGTCGGCGGCACCGGGGTCGACGTGCTCGGCGGCGAGGATGGCGACGACCTGATCATCGCCGACCTACTGTACTTCACCGATCCGGGCACGGCGTTCGATCAGTACGCGCTCGACGCCATTCATGCCGAATGGCGCAGTGCACGAACCTACAACGAGCGCGTCGCCAATCTTCGCGGCCAGGGGGTCGGCGAGCGGTTGAACGAGGACTATTTCCTCGTCGGCGGCGGGACCGCCACGAGCGACTCTTCGCGCGACCTCATCGCCGGCGGCGCCGACAGCGATTGGTACCTGGTCAGCAAGACGGCAAGCGGCTCGGCCGTGGTCGACTGGCTCTTCGATCAACTCGGCGGCGAATTGTCCGACGACACCACGCCGTGAGCCGCGCTCGCGTCCAGTGGGCGGTGCATATCGTGCGAGCGAAACGCTCCCAGGTTGGTCAGCCGGCGTAACGCATAGCGATACTGCGCCGGCCGCAACGAGCCGACGATCTTGAGGAAATTGCGCGGCCGGCGATAGAAGCGCCAATGGGCCCGGCGCTGCATCCGACCCAGCTCGTCGGCCGGCACCTCAGACCAGTCGCATTTGAACTCGTAGTAGTTGAACTTCGACCAATCGATGTCCTGCCCGCGCCCCCATTCGGCCTTCCACCATTCGTAGATGGGCGTGCCGGGCAGGGGTGTCGTGCGGGTGAATTGCAGCCGCGTAAGCGGCAGGCTCAAGGCAAACTCGATGGTGTTTTGGATCTCCGCCCGGGTCTCCGTGGGGAACCCGATCATGAAAAAGCCCCAGGCCTCGATCCCGGCGTCGACGACGTCTTGCACGACACGCCGCACCAGCCCGACGTCGAGCTTTTTGTGGACCATGTCCAGGATCCGTTGGTTGGCCGACTCGATCCCCAGCGCCATCAGGTAGCAACCGCTGCGCTTCATCAAGCGCAGCAACTCGGGGTCGAGCCGATCGATCCGCACGCCGTTGGGCAGGCTCCAGTGCACACGCACGTTGCGCCGTACCAGCTCCTCGCAAATCGCCAGTACGTGCTCGCGCTTGATCGTAAAGTTGTCGTCCTCGACCTGGATTTCACGCACACCGTAATCGCGAACCAGCCGCTCGAACTCGTCGACCACGCGCACCGGGTCGCGGTAACGCATCCGCCGGCCTGCTGTGATCGGAGCGCTGCAATAGCTGCAGGTGTAGGGACAGCCGCGGGTCGTGATGACCGGCGCCAGCGGAAAGGCCCGGGCAATCATGCCGTGTGGCGCCGGCGGATAGCTGCGCGGATCGATCAGGTCCCAGGCCGGTTCGCCGAAGTCGTCGACGGTCGGCAGGAAATTGGCCTGGCCGTTCTGGCGCACTTGCCCTTGGTCCCACCACAGCAACCCGGGAATCTGCGCGGCCGGCACTCCGCCGGCCAGCGCCGTGATCACCAGTTCGCCTTCGCCGGCGCAGACGTAGTCGGCCCCGCTTTGACGGAGGCTGCCTTGCGGGTCGGCAATCGCGTGCGGCCCACCCAGAATCACCGGCAGCCCCAGCGACTTGGCCTGCTGGACCAATGCGACCGCCTCGGGGAAATAGGTGGTCATCGCCGTCACGCCGACCAGGTCCCATTCGGGCCGAATCACGACCGGCTCGCGTAGCCCGTCGACGACGTGCACCTCGTGCCCGGCGCGGCGCAACGCGGTCGCCAGGTAGCCCAGCCCCAGGTGAGGCGCGACGATATGCGCGCGGTAGGCCGGACTGACCAGCAAGACGCGCTTCGCGCTGGCCGGGGTGTGGGTGCCCGACGGTTCCGCCTGCCAAGGCAGCGGCACCGGCTCGTAGATTTGCTTGGGCAGCGCCGTGGGAAGTACGGCCATCGTGATCGCTTCGAGGTGGCAGGTCGCAATCGCCGGCTACGGATTCAGACTAGCAGTTCAACGGGCAAGTTTCGACAATCGCGGCTGGCATTTTACGGCTGTGCTGCCAACGGTTTACGTCGCGCAGGGATTCTGTCAGCATTTTCTGCAAAAAATCGTTGGCACCGTCTCGCCACGACATTAGAATCGCTTCATCGCGCTGATTCCCTGCGCGCTTCTGGCATAGGTCAATCGACCCGCCTTCTGGGGGTGCAAACTTGATTGCGACCGGGCCCGAGAAACTGCGCATCCTGCTGATCAAGCCGTATCAGACGACGACGGCCTTGATCCACATGCCGCCGCTGGGGCTGTTGTATTTGGCCTCGACGCTGCGGCAGCGCTTTGGCGACACGCTCGAGATCCGCTTTATCGACCAACGGCTCGACCAGCGTCGCTATTGGGACATCGACGGGGTGATGGACGAGTTCCGGCCCCATGTGATCGGCATTTCGGCGCTGAACCTCGAGGCGGAAGAGTCGGGCCGCATCGCGCACCGCGTCAAGCAGCGGTGGCCCAACACGCTCACCGTACTGGGCGGCCCCCTGGCGCATGGTGGCACCGCGCGGCTCGTCGATACGGGCGTCTACGACTGGATTTTCGACGGCGAAGCCGACTATGCGTTTCCGCTGGCGCTCGAGCGTCATTTTCGCGGCAACGGGCAGCTCGACGACATTGTCGGCCTGACCTGGCGCGACGCCGACGGCTATCGGACCAATGGTTGCTCGGCGGGGCCCGGCGGAAAGCCGCTCGTCGGCGCGGTCGAAAACCTCGACGATATCCCGTTCCCGGCCTGGGACCTGGTCGATTTCGACGCCTATGCCGAGCGGCCGAACATGGCGGCCATGCTGCGCGGCAAGCGCTACGCGCCGATCTTCACTTCGCGCGGCTGTCCGTTTCTGTGCACCTACTGCCACGACATCTTCGGCAAGAAGTTCCGCTGGCGATCGCCGGAAAACGTGCTGGCCGAGGTTCGGCTGCTGCGAGAAAAGTACGGCGTCGACGAACTGCAGATCGTCGACGACATTTTCAACATGAACTCGGGCCGGATGAAGGAAATCTGTCGCGGCCTGGCCCCATTCCATTTCAAAATCACGTTCCCCAACGGCCTGCGGGCCGACATTCTCGACGAGGACGACGTCGAGGCGCTCACTAGCGCAGGCATGTATTTCACGGCCGTGGCCATCGAAACCGTCACGCCGCGGCTGCAGGACTTGATCAAGAAGCGTCTCCGCCTCGACGCGCTGAAGCGCTCGGTGGCCTGGATGGCCCAGCGCGGCGTCGTGGTCAAGGGCTTCTTCATGATCGGCTTCCCCACCGAGACGGTCGACGAGATCAAGGCCACGATCAACTGGGCCATCGATTCGCAATTGACCCACGCGGGCTTTTTCCAGGTGGTGCCGCAGCCCGGTACGCCGCTGTACGAGCAAGCCAAGCGCGAGAACGAGACGGCGCTCGAGAAGATGATCCTCCTGGACCAGTACAGTCCGACGTGCTGGTATCAAGAGGCGTACAAGATCGACCTGATGAAGATGCGCCGCAATGCCATCCGCACGTTCTATCTGACCAGCCCGCGGCGGATGTGGCGGATCTGGAAGAACACCTCGTGGACCAGCTTGGTCCAGGGGCTCAAGCTGTTCCTGAACATCAGCGGGATCGCGCCGCGCCAGGATCGCGCCGAAGAGCCGCTGCCCGAAGCGCTGCAGTCGCTCACCCGGCTGTATTCGACCGAAGAACAGGGCGAGCCGCAGGCCGCTCGCCAGCCCGCCACCATGCCGGTGGTCGAGTTGGCGCCGACCGCGGCTCCCGTGGGCTGATCGGCGCGCGCCCGGGCAAGGATCAATCGGGACCCACGCGCTGGGGCCCGCGGTTCACCGTGTCGGGATCGTAGTAAGTCGTTTCCTCGCCGCCGGCGAGGACGTGCTCGACCCATTCGACGCCTTGCATCAGCGAGTGGTCCTGGTTCGAGACCTCGTATTTCCAGCCGCCGAAGCGCCCGCGGCTGTAGATCGACAGGGCCTTGAGCCGCGAATCGACTCGAGCCAGCAGCTCGTCGCGCCCGACAAACGGCGTCGGATAGCCGTATTCCAGCCGCTCGCGCCAGAGTGTGACGGGCGTTACGTCGGCCTGCAGGAAGCCTTCGCCACGGAGGGCCGCCACGACGTCGCGCTCGTGTGCCTCGTCGTCGAAGCTCTCGTCCGGTGTCGAACTCATTTCGCACAGCAACGACCATTGCTGCCCGGGCCACGGCACGTTGTGGGGCGAGTAATTCGAGAACACCGTCACGCGATAAAACGGCAGCTCCGGCTCGGGGAAATACATCCAATTCTTCGTGCGGAGCACCTCGGGCGTGTCGCCTTCGATGCCCACGCCCACCAGGTGCGTGCGGGAATGGACGAATTCGCCGGCCTGCTGAGCCAATTGGGGTTGGTCGACGAGCAGCGTCAATAACCGGTCGAGCGGCATCGTGCTGAGCAGCACGTCGTAAGTCAATTCGCCGCCGTCGGCGAAGACCGCGGTCTTGCGCTGCGCATCGATGCGCACCACGCGCCGCCCCAATTGCACGCGCTCGCGCGGAAGGCGGTCGAGTGCGGCCCGCCAGATGGCGCCCGTTCCGCCTCGAAGTGGGAAGCGGAACCGCGCATTGGGCCCCCAGCCGACGTCGTCTTGGCGGCGTTCGACGTTGGCCAGAACTCGTGCCAGGTCGACCGTGGCCACGCGCTCGCCCATCCAACCGGTGCCCAGCCGCGCCGGGTCATAGGCCCAAACTTTGCGGTTGTAGGGCAGAAAGAACGACTCGGCGAGGCCGGCGCCGAATTGACGCAAGATCCACTCGCGAAACTGCGTCGGCCGTTCGGCGTGGGTCTCTTTCCGCGCTGCCCGCAGTCCTGCGATGCAGCGTTCGAGCTCGGCGTCGGGCAGCCGCCAGATGTTGTTCTGCAACGGGTAGGGGATGAATCGCCGGCGCATCCAGACCCAGGCTTCGCGTACGTGTTCGACCCACGCGTCGCCCAACCAGGTGTTTACGGCCCGATCGAAATACTCGTAGTGCGAAAACAGCACGTGCCCGCCGCGATCCCAAACAAACCCCTGCGGATCGACCACGGAGCCGGCCAAACCGCCGGCTTCTTGGGCCGCGTCGACGAGCAGCCAGCGCGTCGCGCCGCGCTGGTGCAACCGCCACGCCGCGCCGAGCCCTGTCGGGCCGGCACCGACGATCAGCAGGCGTGGCCCGGTTTCCATGCGCCCAACCTCCGGCGAAACGCGAGCAATTGGCGAAAACCGCGAAAACAGAACCGCAGGAGCTTCCAGCGGCGAATCGAAATGATGCCCGTTTGGCGCTCGCGGTGACACACCTCGCGTTCGCTCACACGGTAGCCGGCTCGTTTGAGAAACACGGCCAGGAACATCGACGGCGTCAGCGTATCGGGCGGAATGATGCACCGGGCCGCCTGCCAGGCCTCACCGCGCACTAGCTTGAACGGGACGTTGGCATCGGCCAGCGAAACGCCGAACATCACGCGAATCGTCCACCGCACCAGCCGCGTCAGATACAGCCGAATGCGCGGATCGTGCCGCACGCGGCGGACCCCGATCACGGCGTCGCAGCCGGCGATTTCCTGCCAGAACTCGGCAAAGTGGTCGAGGGGGATCTGGCGGTCGCTGTCGACCAGCAGCACGAACGATCCATGCATCAGGTCGAGGCCATGGCGCAGGGCCGGCCCGTGACCGCCGTTCGCCTGGTGGACGACGCGCAGCCGCGGTTCGTCGCGCGCCAGTCGATCGAGAATGGCGCCCGTCCGGTCACGGCTGCCATCGTCGACGACAATCAGCTCGGCGTCGGGCACGTGCGAGAAGATCCGCTCCTGAACCTCGACGACGGCTCGTTCGATCGCGCCTTCCTCGTTGTAGGCGGGCATAACGATCGAGAGCCGCACGGACATGAGCGAACCTCGCACCGACAAACCGACCAGTCCTGGACCGCCAACACCGCAGATGTGCGGTCGAAGGTCGCGAGTTTGCCGGACGCCGGCAATCCCCAGCCTCGCGAACTTACCAGCATAAACCGCCGGCGCGTCCGGCGGGGAGGGTCGCTACGACTTTCTGGTTTCTGGGGCCCCGGTGCGAGACGCCCTCCGGGTTATACGCTCACGGCCGATTCGACAACCGGCAGCCCGACCTGCCCGCGCACGACGTCGCTCGGACGATAGGGAGTGGCCACTGGCACCTCGGTCGAGTACAGGCTGCCCAATGGCTGAAGCGCCTCGGGCAGGGGATCGGCGTCGCGCACGTTGGGCGAAGGACGCAGGGCCGTCTGGAACAAGATCGAAAAGCCTTGCCAGAGGTTGTACCAACGCGTGCCGCGGAAGATGCGATACAAACGCTTGGGCCGCGTGAGGAAGAACCGCCGCACGGCCTGTCGGCGAATCTTCATCAAGTCGACGCCGTACGCCTCGGCATACCAGCACGTCGGGCTGTACATGTCGAGCATGATCATCCGCTCGAGCGCTTCCTTGCTTTCGGACAGGGCCTGCTCGTACAGCGGCGTACCGGGCTGCGGCACCACCTGGTAGAACCCGGCATGGGTCAGGTGCGAATTCACGGCCCAACTGATCGTGGCCTCGATTTCCTCGAGCGTCTCGGTCGGAAAACCGAGCATGAAGAAGCCCTTGATCATGCAGCCGCGTTCGGCCATCCACTGAACCGACTTCTCCAGCCGGTCGAGATGCAATCGCTTGCGAATGAAATCTTGCAGCCGCGGCGACACCGTCTCGATCGCGACGCAGGCGTAATACATCCCGGCCTTGACCAGGTGTTCGACGTCGTCCTCGTCGAGAATGTCGGCCCGCAGGCCGTTCGGAAAGGTGATTTTGAACTTCATCGGCGCCATCGCCGTGCAGATCTCCTTCATCCGGCCCGAGTTGAGATTGAAGATGTCGTCGATGATCTGTAACTCGTCGACGCCGTACTTTTCGCGCAGCAGCCGCATCTCGGCCAACACGTTCTCAGGCGAACGCCAACGGAGCTTCTTGCCGAAGATGTCGTGACAGTAGGTGCACAGGTACGGGCATCCCCGCGAGGTGAAGATCGGCGCATAGCGCTTGCCGCGCAGTTGCGTGGCCATGTTCTGGCGCACGGCATAGGCGTCGAAATCGACCAGATCCCAAGCCGGGAAAGGGAGGTCGTCGAGATTGGTCACGGCCCCGACCATCGGCTTGGCACCGGGCCGGGCCGAGCATCCGTTGGTGTGGAAATTGCCGTCGGCGTCGCGCCAGGTGAGCCCGATGACGTCGTCGAGTTGCCCGTTACCGCGGAACTGCCGCTCGATGGCACAGGGAAATGCCAGGTCGGCTTCGCCGTCGAAGATCCAGTCGTAAACACCCGTCGCCGCCAGCCGGAGCGTGTTGCGGTGGGCCAAAGGTCCGCCGAGCGCCGTGATGATGTGCGGGTAATGCGTCTTGACGAAATGGGCCGTGCGGCCGGCCTCTTCCGCCTCGAGATTCAAGGCCGAGATGCCCACGAGGTGCGGCCGAAACTCGTCGAGCAGGGGAGCCAACTCGTTGTAGCGGCCCTTGTTCAACCGCTGGTCGAGCACTCGAACCTCGACGCCGTGCTCGCCGAACTGCTGCCGCACGGTCGAGGCCAGGTACAAGATGCCCAAAGGAGGCATGTGAACCAGGGCCGTGGTCGGCTGAAACGGCTTGATGAGCAGGATGCGAAGCGGTTCAGCGTTCGTACTGATCACGACGGCGTTCCCCCCAACGATCGCGGTAAATGACCGAGCGCGACCGACCGGCTAATTCGCACAAACCGTCCCTAGTAGCGCTCAAAACGCACCTTCCCCCATCGCGGCGGCGCGAACCGGTCGATGAGATGCAGGATAGCAGCGGCCACGCATACGACCAAGAAATTTTGCTGGTAAATTTGTCAAATCTTCAACCGATTGGTGGGTACGGACTTAGACGTCTTCTTTGCCGTCAGTTCGAGTCCCGTCACCGGGCTCCACCGACCGGTTTTGTGCGCACTTCATCGCCGGTCTGGCTCGAATTCGAGAGGTGCCGGCCTCGCCCCCACCCGTTTGATCGTATCTTGTTGCGGCGCTTGACATTTCTAGGCCTCGTCCAGAGGATGGAATTTCACCGCCAACGGGCCCCGGGTGCCTGCATTCAAGGCTGATATCTTTCCAGCCGGGGGCCCGGCCGCGCCGGGCGGTTTCCTGAGCCGTTCGTCGCGCGGCGGTGAACTCTGGGATCATCGCTCGCCAAGTCCCGGTGGGGGAGACTTGTCCGTCATGTCGCGACACTCTACCCATGAACCCCGGCCCGCGAAGCAGAGCGAGGGTGAACCTGCACCGCGCCCCGGGTTGGACGGGCGAGCCGTGGGTCGTTGGGTCGCGGCCTGGCTGGTGCTCACGCTGGCCCTGCTTGCCTGGCGCTGGCCGGTGCTCTCATCGCCGCCCTATTGGGACTACGTCGGCATGTGGCGCGAGGCCATGTTCCTCGCCGACTCCAATTTCGACTACGACCGCCTCATCCATGACGAGGACGACGTCTTCTCCGGGGGCACAAAGACGTACGTCACCAGCGTGATCCCGACGCTGGTGGCCGTGGCGCTCAAGACGCTGCCATCGGTCAAAGCAGTGCTCACGGTCTATCACGTGACCTACATCGCGCTGGGTGCGGGAATTCTCCTCGTGGCCTTTCGACTGCTCCGCCCGCGCGCCGGCACGCTGGGCGCCGCGTTGGTGGTCGCGGCCCTGTTGACCACGCCCTTGTTCATCGCGCAGTTGGAAATGCTGGGGATGGAGTTTCCGGTCTCGCTGTTGGGTCTTGCGGCCCTGCTGCTGGTTACGCGCGAACGGTTCAAGACTGCGGCCGTGTGTGGATTGGCGGCCTTTTTTTGCAAGGCCACCGGGGCGCTGTTCGTGGCCGCAGCCGCGGTCCATGGAACCGCCGTCGCGGCCTATGCCTGGCTGACCAACGACGCGCAGCGCGCACGGAACGCTTTCATCGGGGCGATCGTCAATGCGGCCACTTTCGGCACGACAGTGCTGTTGATGCGCTGGGGTGGCGTCATGGCGAAGAACATACCCCAGGTGCGCGCGACCGGCTTTGCGATCGAGTATGCCCGCTTCTGGTGCCCGGACTTGCTGATCCTGGCAGGCCTGGCGGTGGTGTTGACGATCGCATGGTATATCGTCCGTGTGGTCCGATTTCGCGTCCCGGCGGGCGTGGCGTCGCTGCCGGCAGTGGCGTTGCGGCTGTTGCATCCGCTGGTCGACGAACCGCGCGTCTGGCTTTGCGCCATGGTCATCGTCGCCAGCGTGCTGTCGATCTTGAAGCTGGTTTTCGTGCCGCGCTATTTCGTCGTCGGCACGCCGCTACTGTGGGTGCTGCTCGGCACGCTGCTGTTCTCCGTTCCACGTGCGCGGCAGACGGCCTGGATCGCCCTGGCGGTGATGATCGGCCTGAATCTCTATAATCAGCACGGCGCACTGTTTCCGGCCATGACGACCGCCGGCCCAGGACTCGGGCGAATGGGATGTTTCCTCGAGCGCAGTCGCGAGTATTGGGCCGATCATCAATCCATGATCGACGCCACCGGTTTCCTGGCGGCGAATTTCCCCGCGGGTCCGGTCGTTTCGCCGGGCCCGTGTGGCTGTTTCCTCACACGGCCACTCGCGGGCTACGTGCCGCGGCCGGTTCCCGTCTATCAATCCGAAACAATGCTCGATCCGGGATCGAAGCGGGCGATCGACCTGTTGGTAGACATGCCGGCTGATCTGATTCTGCTGCACATACCCCGCGCGCGACACGTCAATTGCCAATTGCAGATTCCCCCGCCCGACGAAGACGACCTGGTGTTGTGGACCGATCACTTGCCGCAACAGGCCATCATCTACCGGCGCCGCAACCCCGACGGCTCGACGTGCAACGAGGCCGATTGGCAAGAGTTCTATATCGAACACCTGTACGAGTGGTTCGATCCGCAACGCCGCACGATGCTGACCGCCAGCGCGCTGCTGCGGGCCGGCCGCACCGAGCGGGCTCAGCAGCTCTTGGAAGGCTATCTGGAGCAATATCCGCACGACGTCACGCTGTTGGCGATGCAGGCGGGCATCCACGTGCAGCAGCACGACTTTGCCGCTGCCGTGGCCTGTGCCCAACGTGCGGTGGCGGCCGATCCGCAGCAGGCCGAGGCGCACGATTCGCTCGGCGCAGCATGGCTTGCTCAGGGCGAAGTCACGCAGGCGCTTGGGCACTTCGACGCTGCCTTGCGATGCGACCGAAATTACGAGAAGGCCTTGACCCATCGCGCGAGTTGCCTGCTCCAGCTCGGCCGGACAGCCGAGGCGGAGCAGGCGATCGAAGCGGCGCTGGCCGTAGCGCCAGATTCGTTCGACGCCAACCTGCAGTTGGGATTGCTCCGCATGGCTCAGGACCGCCGAGACGACGCCGAAACGGCGCTGCGGCGAGCCCTCAAAGTCAACCCGCTCGACGCCGACACGAATCGCGCCCTGGCCACGCTGGCGCAGGCGCGCAAGGACATGGTGGAGTTCGAGGCGCGGCTTCGGGCGCTGGTCGCGCGCATGCCCGACGATGCCGGCGCCCTGCGCACCCTCGGCGACCTGGCGCTCGAACGACACGAGTTTGCCGACGCGTGCCGGTACTATCACGCTGCGCTCGCCGCGCGGCCGGAGTTGATCGAGGCCCGCGCCAGCCTGGCGATTGCGCTGCAGCAGGCGGGCGACGCGGCTGAGGCCGTGCAGCGATACCGCCAGGTGCTGCACGTGTTGCCGACTTGGCAAACGGGCCTGAACAATTTGGCCTGGCTCCTGGCGACCCATCCCGATCCCAAGCTGCGCAACGGCAGCGAGAGCGTTTCGCTGGCCGAAAGTGCGTGCCGGCAAACGCAGTACAAAGACCCCGGCTATCTCGACACTCTGGCGGCGGCCTACGCCGAACTGGGGGACTTTCCCAAGGCGGTTCAAGTGGTGCGGCAAGCGCTGGCGCTGCCGTCGGTGGCGCAGGATGCCGCGCGCCAGGAAAAGCTGCGCTCGCGTCTGAGCCTGTATGAAAACCGACAGCCCTATCGCCAGCCGCTGCCAGCCAGCCGCGCTGCCGAGCAGGCCGCCGATCAACGCTCGCCCAGCGGCACGGCCCCCGGCTCGCAGGAATCGTCCTGAGATGGCGCTCGACACCGGCAAGCCGTGGCCATCTTCCCGCGCGACTCGGGACCGCATCGCTGCGCTCGTGCTGGCTACGCTGATTACCGGAGTGTGCCATGGGGCTATTGCTGAGGAGGCCGGGCATGCCGAGTTCTTCGAGCGCCGCGTGCGGCCGCTGCTGGTCGAGCGCTGCGGAAAATGCCACGGCGACGTGCCTGAGCCCAAGGGAAACTTGCGCCTCATCACGCGCGAGTCGCTGTTGCAGGGCGGCGAGCGTGGACCAGCGATCGTCCCGGGCGACCCGCCAGCCAGCCTTCTCATCCAAGCGATCCAACAGGCGCCCGACGCCGAGTTGAAAATGCCGCCGAATGGCCGGCTGAGCGACGGCCAAATCGCCGACTTGGAGCAATGGGTTCGCGATGGTGCCGTGTGGCCCGCCGCCAGCCCGCCCGGCGCAGGAGCACCGGCAAATTGGCAATTCCGCCCGGTCGAGCCGCCCGTCGTGCCCGAGGTGCAGGACCCGAACTGGCCGGCCAACGAGGTCGACCGGTTCGTCTTGGCGAAACTCGAAGCGGCGGGCCTGGCACCCGCGCCGCCCGCCGACAAGCGCACGCTGTTGCGGCGCGTCTATTTCGACTTGATCGGCCTGCCGCCTAGCCCCGCCGAGGTCGAAGCATTTCTCGCCGACGAATCGCCCGAGGCCTTCGCGCGAGTCGTCGATCGGCTGCTCGCGAGTCCGCGCTATGGCGAGCGTTGGGGCCGCCATTGGCTCGACGTCGTCCGCTACGCGGAAACGAACGGCCAGGACATCGATCGCAACAAGCCCAACGCCTGGCGATTCCGCGATTACGTCATTCGTGCCTTCAACGACGACGTGCCGTTCGACACCTTCGTGCGCGAGCAGCTTGCCGGCGATTTGCTTGAGCAGCCTCGACTGTCGCCCGACGGCCGCACCCGGTTGTCGCCGCTGGCCTCGGCCTTCTATTGGTTGGGCGAGTATCAGAATATGCCCGTCGATATGGCCGTCGCCGAGGCCGCAGAGCTCGAGGGTCAAATCGACGCGTTCGGCAAGGCGTTTCTCGGGCTCACCCTGGCGTGCGCGCGCTGCCACGATCACAAGTTCGATCCCTTGACGATGGCCGACTATTACGGCCTGGGTGGGTTCTTCGTCAGTTGCACCAACGCCATTGCGTGCACGGACACGCCCGAGACGACCGCCCAAATCGCAGCCACCGCTGAACGGCTCAAGGGCAATCAGGCCGAGATCGAACGTCTGCTGGCCACGGCGCGCGTCGAGCTGGTTGCCGACGAGCTGGCCCGGCTGCCCGACTATGTCCTGGCGTGCCAGGAGTTGGGCCTGGGCGAGGAAGAGCCCGACGCGGCAGACTGCCAACAAGTGGCAGCCCGGCGCGGACTCGATGTGGCCCGGCTCCAGCGCTGGCGCGAATTCTTGATGGCGGCCAGCGCCGACAAAGACCCCATCTGGTATCCCCTTGCCGCGCTGGCCAGCACCAAGCCGGATGCCTTCAAGCCGACGGCCCTAGCGCTTTACTGGCGGCTGGTCGACTGGCAGCCTCCTGACCCGCAGGCAACCGGTCTCGAACCGCTGCACTTGTTCGAGGGCCAGGACTACGGCGATTGGACTGTCGTCGGGCAGGCCTTTGGCGCGGGTCCGCGACGCGATGCACCGATCGACTGGTCGCAGCCCGGCGAGCAGGGCTACGCGTCGAGCGCGGGCGTCGACGCGCTCACCGGCCGCCTGACGAGCCCGCCGTTCCGTGTCACGAAGCGGTTCCTGTCGATGTACGTGGCCGGTGGCCGATTTCCCTTTCAAGCCTGCGTTAACGTCAAGTTCCACAGCCCGTTGGTGCAAGAGGCCGATGATTACACCGCCACCGGCAACGGCAGCGAGCAGTTCGAACTGCGCACGATGGACGTGCAGCCGTTTGTCGGGCGTCAAGCGATCATCGAACTGGTCGATCAGGTAAGGACCAACGGCGGGCACATCGCCGCGACCGGGTTCTTCATCTCCGACGAGCCGCCAAAGATCGAATTCCCGCCGAATATGCTCGTGGCCGATCTGCTTTGGCCCGAAGACGTCAAGAGCTATCCCGAACTGCTCCAACGCCTGGCCCAGTTGCTCGGCGACGTGCTTGGGCAATGGAAACAGGCCCTGGCCGCGTCGGGCGACCAGCCACCGCGGCGGTTGTTGCGCCCCGAGCGCGACGCGCTGCGGCGCTGGGCCCTGACGCGCGGTGGATTGCTCGATTCGGGAGCTGATCCGGCCGACAAGCTGCTGCCCGAGCAGCGCAGCCACCTCGAAGTCTTGCGTGCCGAGCGGCAGCAGCTCGAGACCGAGATGCCCGAGTCGACCCTGGCCTTGGTCGCCAAGGATCACCTGCCGCGCAATCTGCACATCCAGCGAGTGGGCAATCCGCACCACGAAGGTCCCGAGATTCCGCGCGGCTTTCCCGCCGTGCTGACGGGTGGCGCGGCGCCGCCGGCAGTGACAGGCAGCGGCCGGCTGCAGCTGGCCGATTGGGTAGCCTCGCGCGACAATCCGCTCACGGCGCGGGTCATGGTGAACCGTGTTTGGCTGCATCACTTCGGCCGTGGCATCGTCGCCACGCCGAATAATTTCGGTGCCCTGGGCGAACCGCCCACACATCCGGAATTGCTCGATTATCTCGCGACGCGCTTCGTCGCCGAGGGCTGGTCGATCAAGGCCCTGCACCGACTGCTGCTCGCGACGCGCACCTACCAACAGGCAGCCGACGCCTCGGAGGCCGCCCGCGCAATCGACCCGGACAACAAGCTCTACGCCCACGCCCGCGTAAGACGACTCGACGCCGAGTGCGTGCGCGACGAGCTGTTGGCAGTCGCAGGCAACCTGAACGACCAGATGTATGGGCCCAGCGTCCCGCTCCATGTCACCAAGTACATGCGCGGCGAGGACCTCGACTTGCCGAAATTCTCCGGGCCGATGGACGGCGACTGCCGGCGCAGCATCTACCTCGAAGTGCGCCGCAACCACCTCACACCGCTCTTGGCGGCGTTCGATTTTCCCAAGCCGGACGCGAGCATCGGCCTGCGACCGATGTCGACTGTCCCCGGCCAGGCCCTGGCGATGCTGAACAACGAGTTCGTGCACCACGAGGCGCGCGTCTGGGCCGAGCGATTGTTGCGCGAGCCCGAGGGGATCGCGGCGCGAATCGATCGCATGTTTGCCGAGGCCCTGGCCCGGGGGCCAACTGCTGAGGAGCGCACGGCGTTGGCGCAGTTTGTCGAACAGCAACTCGCCGCGCGCCGGGACGATTCGCAGCCGCCGGGCGACGACGGCACGGCCGAAGTTCGCGCGTGGACCGCGGCTTGCCATGCGGTGTTCAATTTGGCCGAGTTCGTGTTCGTCGAATAGCCGCGGCGCCTGCGCTTGCAGCATTGTCGGTGTCGCGGCACAGCCCTACGATGAATGAGATGTCCGCCGAACTTGCTGGAAACCACCGACCGCGGGTGCCGCTGGCCCGGCGCGAGCTGCTGTATCGCGCCGCAGCCGGCTTTGGGGGCCTGGCGCTCACCGGGCTGTTGGGCTGCGAGCGCCGGGAATCGGGCGCGACATCCGTTCGGCCAGCGGCGGCGCCTGCGGCGCCGAACCCGCGCCCCATCGTCGCGGGGCCATTGGGCCCGCCGGTGCCGCGGGCCAAGCACGTCATCTTTCTCTACATGGACGGCGGTCCATCGCAGATGGACCTGTTCGACCCGAAGCCGCGGCTGAACCGCGAGCACGGCGAACCGATCAAGATGCAGACGCCGGCGACAAACTTCAACATCGGCAACCGGGTGATGGGTTGCCCCTACAAGTTCGCCAAGCATGGAGCCTGCGGCGCCGACGTCAGCGAGATCATGCCGCACGTGGCCACGTGCGTCGATGATCTGACTATCATCCGTTCGATGGTCTCGGACCATGGCGAGCATGCCGCGGCCAGTTATTTCATGCATTCCGGTTCTCCGCTGCAGGGCCGCCCCAGCATGGGCGCCTGGATCAACTACGGCTTCGGCACCGAGTCGCAGGAGCTGCCGGGCTTCGTCGTGCTCGAATGCGGCATGAGCCCCTTCGGCGGCTTGAATTGTTTCAGCAACGGTTTTCTGCCGCCCGCATACCAGGCCTGCCTGCTTAGCGCCCAATTGCGCGGCGTGGCCGATCTCGAGCCTCTGCCGGATGACCGCGACATCCAAGGCGAGAAGCTGGCCGTCGTGCAAAGCCTCAACCGCCAGCGGGCCCAGCGCATCGCCAACGCCGCCTGGCTGGAGAACGTGATTGGCAACTACGAACAAGCGTTTCGGATGCAGACGGCCGTGCCGCGCGTGTTCGATTTCTCGAGTGAAACGGCGGCCACGCTCAAGGCCTACGGCATCGATCAGCCGCGCACGCAACCCTTCGGCACCGAATGCCTCGTAGCCCGGCGGCTGATCGAACAGGGCGTGCGGTTCATCGAATTGCTGCCGCCCCGGGTCGACAGCCGCGCCAATCACTGGGACCAACATTCGTATCTCGAACGGTATCATCGCCTCAACGCCGAGGCCGTCGATCAGCCGATCGCCGCGCTGATTAAGGATCTCAAACAGCGCGGGCTGCTCGAGGAGACGTTGTTGCTCTGGGGGGGCGAATTCGGCCGTACGCCCATGTCCCAAAAGCAACCCGGCGTCGAGGACGGACGCGATCACAACCCGTTCGGCTTCACCATGTGGCTGGCCGGCGGCGGCGTCAAAGGGGGCCTCGTCTATGGCGCGACCGACGAGTACGGCTACTATGCCGTCGAGAATCCGGTCCACGTGCACGACCTGCACGCGACGATTCTCTACCTGCTGGGCGTCGACCACACGGCGCTGACCTACCAATACGGTGGCCGCGACTATCGGCTGACCGACGTCTACGGCAACGTGGTTGGCGATATCGTCGCGTAACCACGCCGGCCGTTCAGCTCGTGCCCACGTCCTGCGCGCGGCGATAGTTCACCACGAGATCGATGATCGCGTCGCCGAAGGCGGCCAGCTTGTGCTGGCCAATCCCCCGTACCCGCGCGAGCGCCTCGTAGCTGGTCGGCCGCAGCCGGGCCAGTTCGCGCAGCGTGGCGTCGCCAAAGATTACATAGGGCGGTACCTCGCGCTCGCGGGCCTCAGTCGTGCGCCACTGGCGCAAGGCCTCGAACAGCCGCCGGTCGACGCCGTCCCAAGACGCCGGGTCGCGGCGATCGCCTTTCGCCGCGCGGGCCGTTCGCGGGGGCGCGGCCTGGAGCAGGCGCGGCTGCCCGTCGCCGCGCAATAGCTCCCGGCCCGTCGCCGTGAGCTGCAGCCGCCGATACTCACTTTCCTTGTTCAGGAATCCCTGAGCGACGAGTTGCTCGATCCAATCGCGGACTTGCCGCTTGTCGAAATCGGCCAGCAAACCGTGCGTGCTGAGCTGATCGTGGCGACGCGAAACGATCCGCTCGTCGTGCGACCCGATCAACACCTGCGCGGTGTAGTCGCCGCCGTAACCTTCGCCGAGGCGCACGACGCAGGAGACGATCTTTTGCGCCAGCACGAGCGCATCGGGCATTTCGTCGAGTTCGTCGAGGCACGCGTCACAGGCCCCGCAAGACGCGCCCGGCCACGCCTCGCCGAAGTACTCGACGAGTGCCCGGTGACGGCACGTGGCGCCACGGCAATAGTTCTCGATCCCCGCGAGCGTGGCCAACGCCGCTTCGTAGGCGTCTGCCGGGAGGTTGCTTTGCAGTTTGCGCCAGATCTGAAAATCGGCAGGCGAATAGAACAGCCAGCATTCGGCAGGTAGCCCGTCGCGGCCCGCGCGGCCGCACTCCTGTTGATAGGCCTCGAGCGATTTCGGCGCGGCGGCGTGAATCACGTAGCGCACGTCGGGCTTGTCGATGCCCATCCCAAAGGCCACCGTCGCCACGACGATTTCGGCCCGGTCTTCCACAAATGCCCGCTGGTTGTCGCGGCGTTCGGCGTCGGGCATACCGGCATGGTAGGGCACTGCGCGCAACCCCTCGGCGACCAGGGCTGCGCACAGCTCCTCGACGTCCGCTCGGCGCATGCAGTAAATCAGCCCCGACTCGCCGGGATGACGCTCGATGACCTGGCGGATTTGGCGGCGCAAGTCGCCGCGGCGCTGAGCGCGATACAGCAAGTTGGGCCGATCGAAACCACCTACCAGAACCGCCGGGTCCGCGAGCCCCAGTTCGCGAACGATATCGTCGCGCACGCGCGGTGTCGCCGTCGCGGTGTAGGCATGCACCGCCACGGCCGGAAACCGCTCCTTGAGCACCTTCAGCGCACGGTATTCGGGGCGGAAGTCGTGCCCCCATTCACTGATGCAATGGGCCTCGTCGATCGCGAAAAACGCCAGCGGCACCTCGCTCAGGAACTCGAGCGTCCGCGGCGTCGTCAAGCGCTCGGGCGAGAGATACAGCAATCGCAACTCGCCCGCGCGAACCTGGTCGGCGACGCGGCGACGCTCGGCGACTGTGAGGGTGCTGTTGATACAAGCCGTCGGCACGCCGCATTCGAGCAGGGCGTCGACCTGGTCGGTCATCAGCGAAATCAGCGGCGAGACGACGACCGCGAGCCCCTGCATGGCCAGCGCAGGAACCTGAAAGCACAGGGATTTGCCGCCCCCGGTCGGCAGCACGACAACCGAGTCGCGCTCGTCGAGCGCGGCCTGCATCGCCTCGGCCTGCAAAGGGCGGAATTCCTCGTAGCCCCAGTACTCGCGCAGAATTTTTCGCAGCGCGTCCACGCATGCATTCCCTAGTTCCGCTTAGCCCGGCATCCGCCGAGATGCTGAACACATATACACTTCTGCATAACTTTTTGCAATTCGGCTCCAGCGGGGGCCGCGTAGCGCCCTGGGTGCTGCCGCCGGCGCCAAACCGGAGTTCGCGGTATCGTTCGCGCCCCAACAGGCGATCACGCGGAACACCTTGGGCGCCGCGCGTTCGCACGGCAAGCACGTCACGTAACGGGCGCCTCGGTAGGCGACTCGTAGGACGCTCGCCATGCTCGCCGCAACCGATGCAGGCGCCGAGGCTGAACACGCGACATGACGCTGTGAGCGGCAACGCGCAGCCGCACACCACAAGATCGACTCCGAGTGGTCACGGGCTATCACCGCGGCTCGTGCCGGCCAACGTTTGGCCCCCGGGTTGAGTGTCTCCCCCGGGGTGGATGCATTTGGCTTCCGGGGGAATTAACATACTTGCTGGTTGCGGCGGCCGATCGACCTTGGACGCCGCGCCGGCCCGTCCGCCGGGTCCCCGCCCGAATATTCTTGAGGGAGAGCGCATCCGTGTTCGAACCGTCTTTCACCGAATTGAACCGCCGCCAGCTGCTCCGCAGCGCCGGCCGCGTAGCCGCCGCCTCGACCTTGGCCAGCATGGCGATTCCCACCGTGCATGCGGCCGACAGCAACACGATCCAGCTGGCTCTGGTGGGCTGCGGTGGGCGTGGCTCGGGCGCGGCGGTCAATGCCCTCAGCTCGCCGGTCGGACCGACGAAGCTCGTGGCCATGGCCGACGTGTTCCCCAACAAGCTCCAGGCCGCTTACGACGCACTGCACGGGGCTCACGAGCCCCAGGTCGATGTGCCCGAGGAGCGGCGGTTCATCGGTTTCGACGGTTACCGTTCGGCGATGGACTGCTTGAAGCCGGGCGACGTAGTAATCTTGGCCACGCCGCCGGCCTTCCGCTGGGTGCACTTCCAGTATGCGATCGAAAAGGGGCTCCATGTGTTCATGGAAAAACCCGTCTCGGTCGATGGTCCGAGCACGCGGCGGATGTTGGCGCTGGCCGAACAATCGGTCGACAAGAACCTCAAGGTCGGCGTCGGCCTGATGTGCCGTCATTGCCTGGCGCGGCGAGAATTGTTCGATCGCATCCAGATCGGAGAGATGGGCGACCTGATCATGTTGCGGGCCTACCGCATGGCCGGTCCCACGGCACATGCCTTCTGTGGTCCGAAGCCTGCGGACATGAGCGAGTTGCTCTACCAGATCCAAGAATTCCATGCGTTCCTGTGGGCCAGCGGCGGCGCTTATAGCGACTTCCTGATCCACAACATCGACGAATGCTGCTGGATGAAGGATGCCTGGCCGGTGGAGGCCCAATCGTGCGGCGGCCGTCACTATCGCGGCGACTACGTCGATCAGAATTTCGACTCGTACAGCACCGAATTCACCTTTGCCGACGGGACCAAGCTGTTCCTCGACGGCCGCACGGTCGAAGGGTGCCACGACGAGTTCGCCAGCTATGCCCACGGCACCCGGGGCTGCGCGATCATCTCGACCGCCGGCCACACGCCGGCCAAGACCCGGATGTTCAAGGGCCAGAATTTCGATCGCGGCAAGCTCGTCTGGAAGTACGGGCCGCCGGAACAGAATCCCTATCAATTGGAATGGGACCACCTGTTCACGGCGATTCGCGAAGACAAGCCCTACAACGAGGCGAAGCGCGGCGCCGAAGCGAGCCTGGTCACGGCGATGGGCCGGATGTCGGCTCACACCGGTCATGTGATCACGTTCGACCAGATGCTCAATTGCGAGCACGAATTCGCCCCGAGCGTCGATCGTCTGACGATGGACGGCCCGGCGCCGATTCTGGCCGACGCCTCGGGCCGGTATCCCGTGCCGCAACCGGGCATCAACAAGACGCGCGAATACGCCTGATCTGGTTTCCGCGATTCGTACCGGCAGCCGGCTCTCGCCGGCTGCCGTTTTTTTTTGGCCGGCGGCAATCTGGCCGCCAGTTGTCAACGACGTTCTAGGAGTTCGTCCCCGCCGGTTCGCTCTTGGCGACGGCCTTGCGTGTGCGCGCCCCCAACGGGGCGACGACCGGCCCGACCAGCAAGGTGTCGTCGGGCTGGTTGAGCATGAATAGGATGACCTCGGCGATGCGCTCCGGCGCCAGCGCATCGGTAGGCGGGGGCACGGGGTGATTCTGCTGCCAGATCGGCGTATCGACCGCATCCGGCAGCAGCGTCATCACCTTCACGCCGTATGTACGGACCTCGTCGGCCGCCGATTGCGACAGGCCGATCACGCCGAATTTCGAGGCGCAATAGGGCCCGTCGTGCGCGCGGCCGCGCAGCCCGGAGACCGAGGAGACATTGATGATATTCCCCCGGCGCTGCTGCACGAGCGTCGGTAGCACAGCGCGATTGGTGAGAAACACGCCCTTGAGATTGACGTCGATCACTTCCTGCCATTCGTCGCAGGTCACCTTGACCAGCGGTTTGGGCGGAGTGCCTCGTTTGCGCAGAATCCCGGCCGAGGCGACCAAGGCGTCGATCCGACCGAAATGTGCTAGGGTCGAGTCGGCCATGCGCTGACAGTCGGCCTCGCTGCGCACGTCCATCGCAATCCCGAGCACGCGTTCGGCTGCGAATGCCTCGGCCAAGGCCGCCGTACACGCCTCGACCCGTGCGGCATCGACGTCACAAATCACGGCCTTCCCACCATCGGCCAACACCGCTTGCGCCGTGGCCAGGCCGATCCCTCCCGTGCCACCGGTGATGATGACCACCTGGTCTGCCAACGAGTTCATTTCCGCGGTTACGTGAAACATCTCGGTTGCTCTCCTCTTGATCGACGGCCAAGCGCCGTCGTGTACCGCCGCCGCGTGGACATCATTGGTCCGACCACTGTCCGGCGCGCTGCCCGAACGCGAACGGGCCGCCCCTGCCGACTTTGCGCCCCGCCATCCGGTGCCCGCCTCGATGGAAAGCGGTTCGATGACTGGCGTTCCGAGGTACACTTCCGGCGGCAACGCGAGCATCTGCACGATCATCTGGGCTACGCGGTTGCACGACGGCAATTGCGTGGGAGGCGGCAGCCCCGATTGGTTCCAAACACCGCCCGTAAACATGCCGGGCAACAGCGCCTGCACGCGAACGCCCGCGCCGCGCACTTCGGCCGCCAGCGCCTCGGTCAGGCCCACGATGCCGAATTTCGAGGCGCAATACGGCCCATCGAAAGCCAGGCCCACGCGGCCTGACAGGCTCGAAAGATTGACGATGTCGCCGGAGCCTTGCTGCAACATGGCGGGCAGCACGGCCCGATTAGCCAGGTAGGTGCCCGTCAGATTGATATCGAGCACGCCGGCAAATTCGGCCAAGGGCATGTGCGCCAAGGGGCATAAACGCGCACCGGGCGTGCGCAGGATGCCGGCCGCGTGCACCAGGGCGTCGATCCGCCCGTAGCGGTCAACCACTTGCGCGGCCAGGTGCTGCATGGCCGCTTCGTCTTGCACGTCGAGCGACAGCGCGACGGGCGGCGCCGCATCGCGCGGCGCGACGTTGGCCGCGTCGGCCGCCGCGCGGATCAAACGTTGCTGGTTCCGCGCGACAATCACGAGCCGCACGCCCAGCCGCGCCAACGCGAGGCAGGTTTCGTAACCGATGCCCGCGCTGCCGCCGGTGACGACCACGACGCGGTCGCGCAGCCGCGCCCAGGCGGAACTCATGACTGCAATTCCGTCAGGGCGTGGTCGAGAAAATCGACCACCTGACCGACCGTCAGCTCGTCGACGTAGCGGCCATCGCTCATCAGCAGTCGCTCGAAGGGAAAGTCGCGGCGATGAAAGCCCTCTTCGAGGGCCACGATGAATTGCACGACGTCGATCGACTCGAATGACAAGTCGCCGATCAGCCTCGTGTCCGCGCCGATGCCGCGGTCGTCGCCCAGGTCCCAGTCGGCCGTTAACCGCTGCACGATCTCGACGACCTTGTGCAACAGCTCTTCCCGGTCGGGCAGTACGTTGTTCATCCGACGATGTTTCCTTTCCACAAGTAATCAAGCACGGTTGCAGACGTTGACTGCCGGTGGCCGTGGGGGATCAAGGCTTGCGGGCCCAGATTTCGAGCCACAGGCGCGGCAAGGTCTCGACGCCCTGCAGCTCCAAGGCTCGGGCCGCCGTCGACTGCAAGGCCCGGCTGGCCTCCTCGACGGGATAGCCGCTCATCACGGCTTCGACCAGACCGCCGTAGGCCGCCAGGGCCGCCAGGCAGCGGGCATCCATCATCACCATGCGCTCGTGCACGTCGATCGGCTCGAGTCCGGCGGCGCGCAGCTCGGCGCACCACTCCTCGGCGCTCAGCCAGCGGTTCTGAAACGCCCCTCGCGACGTGCCGTGCCGACGCTTGATGAGTGGCTCTCCGTTGGCCTCGCGCCGTTGATTCTCTTCGCCCACAAACGCCAAGGCCGCGCGCAGCCAGTCGACCGTGTGACGCTCGGTGCCCGGCGGGTAACAGCCGGCATAAAAGCCCGTGTTCATCCCGAAAATGCCGCCGGGCTTGAGCACGCGCGCGGCGGCGCTCAGAAAGGCCCGCCGATCGGGCAGCATGTGAATGGCATTGGCAATCGTGACGCAGTCAAAGGAATCTCGCGGAAACCGCAGATCCTCGCCCGAGGCCAGCGCGAGCGTCACCACGGGCTTGTTCGCAACGCAATCGTCGGTCAGTTCGAAGCCGCTGCGGACCTCGTATCCCAACTCGTGCCATAGCTGCGTAGAAAGGCGAATCTGCTCTGGATCGATGTCGACGCCGTACAAGTGAGCACGCGGAACCTGGGCCGCGAGCAGTTGACTGACCGCGCCGGTGCCACAGGCAACGTCGAGAACGCGGTGGACTTGCTCGCGGATGGCCTCGGTCAGCGGCAGGCGATCGATAAACGCCCGGTTCGCCTCGATGTACTCGGGCTCCTTGCTGAAGGGCTCGTAGGTGTGGCTGACCGTCTGCACTTGCACCATGGCGCAACGTTCCCAACCAGCGATAGTTTTCACGGCTGCCGCGGGCGCCGACGGCGCTTGCGCGGCGAAGGCGTGGGCCGCTATACCTGTTTCAATCAACGAGAACCTGAAAGAGGGGACAGCCACCGGCAAGAAACCTCCCGAACGCGGTCCTGGCGCACGGTGCTTTCACTGTGCGGGAAAATTGCGCTGCCAGACAACGGCCTTCGCGTGGGTGGGGTCGCACCGCCACAGCAGCTTGGCATGCAAACACCCAGCAGGCTTGACGCTTGATCGCCAGGTTGCGGTTAGGCACACTTGCGCCTCAGGTCGTAAGACGGCCGCACGGTGCGACGATCAGGTGAAGGCCCCATGCGTTCAGCGATTATCGTTTTGCTGTTTGGCCTGGCCGCGAACACGGGCCAATCCCCGCTCCGCGGCGCCGAGCCCCGGCGGCCCAACATGGTCTTCGTCCTGGTCGACGACCTGCGGTGGGACGATCTGGGCTGCGCCGGGCACCCGTTCGTCCGCACGCCGCACATCGACCGCATTGCCCGCGAGGGTGCCCGATTTCCCGATGCGTTCGTCACGACGCCGCTGTGCTCGCCGAGCCGGGCAAGCTTTCTCACCGGGCGCTACGCTCACGCCCATGGGATCACCGACAACACCGACCGCAGCGAGGCCAGCCACCGCCTGGCCACGTTTCCGCGCCGGTTGCAGGAGGCGGGCTACGAAACGGCCTTTGTCGGCAAATGGCACATGGGCAACACCGACAGCCCGCGCCCAGGCTTCGATCACTGGGTAGCGCTGGCAGGGCAGGGCACCTCGCTCGACCCCAGGTTGAACGTCAACGGAACCGTCCGGCCGACCACGGGCCACGTGACCGACGTGCTCAACCGGGCGGCCGTCGAATTTCTAGAGCGCGAACACGCCAAGCCCTTTTTGCTATATCTGGCGCACAAGGCGATTCACCCCGAGACGGCACAAAGGGCCGACGGCACGTTGACGGATCCGAACGCCTCGAACTTCATTCCGGCCGAGCGGCACGCGCGCCTGTTTGAGCAGGCGACGATTCCTCGCCGCGCGAATTTCGGATTCCCGCCCGCGGACAAGCCGGCCTTGAGCCGTCCGATCGAAGGCTTACCTCCCTTGGGTCCGGCGACGGTCACGACCGACGAAGCGATCCTCGGACGCCTGCGGATGCTGGCCGCCGTCGACGAAGGCGTGGGGGAAATCTTCCGCGCGCTAGCCGACAAACAGTGCCTGGACGACACGGTCGTCGTTCTGGCCGGAGACAACGGCTACTTCTACGGCGAGCATGGCCTGAGCGTCGAGCGACGGCTCGCGTACGAGGAATCGATCCGAATTCCGCTTTTGGTGCGGTATCCGCGTCGCATTGCGGCCGGGTCACAGCCACGCGTCATGGCCCTCAATATCGACCTGGCGCCGACGCTGTTGGAGTTTGCCGGCGTGACGCCCGCCGGCCCGGTCGATGGCGTCTCGCTCGTGTCGGCGCTGGCGGGCAAACCCACATCCGGCCGCGACGACTTCTTGATCGAGTACTACACGGACAAGGTCTTTCCGCGGATGGATCACATGGGCTACCGCGCCGTGCGCTCGCAGCGCTGGAAGTACATCCACTACACCGAGCTCCCCGGCATGGACGAACTCTACGATCTGCAGACCGATCCATTTGAACTGAGTAACCGCGCGACCGCTCCCGAGGCACAGCCCGAATTGCAGCGGCTTCGCCAGCGGCTCGACGCGTTCGTGCCGTGAGCTGATCACGACTCGTCTGCCGGTCGCCCGCCCGCAAGGAACGCCGCGGTCACGGTTTCGCCGTCAATGTTTCTCAGTGCTTGCGGCGAATGATCCACGCGATCGCAACGGCGGCCACAAGGGCCAACGCCTGGGCCGACGGCTCAGGCACAAGCGTCAGCTCGACGGACAGATTGTCGATGCCCCAAAGTTCAGGGTTCGCACTGCCTTCGTAAGTCTCGCCGCTGCCATACCAGTCGATTCGCAGCGTGCTCGACGTGTGGGGGATTTGCTGAAACGCGGGTTCCAGATGCATGTCGAAGGCAAAGTCACGCCAGCCGGTGGTGCCACCCCAGTAATAGTCGAGCCCCAACAACGTCGTGAAGAAGTTCGGATAATTGGTGAGCTGACCGGAAACGAGCCCGAAGTAATAGTTGAAGTACGACACGCCATCGATGTCGACATGAAAGTAATCGGCACCCAGCTCGTAGCCGAGGCCATCCCAGGTCTCGAGAATCGCCAACAGGAAACCGACGCTCACCTGGGTGTGCGGCGGCAGGTTCGTCAGCTCGAGCGTTGTCTTTTGAGCAGGGTTGCCGCCGGACCCATTGATCAGAAAATCGTCGCCAAAGACGTCGGTCCCGGTGCCGAGCCCCGCGAGGTCCTGAACATCTACAAGAGTCGCCACCCCGGAGATTTCCGGTGAGAGCGACGAAAAGTCGGTCACGAACACGATCGTTCCCGCAGCACACGGCGCAGTACCCAGCAGCCAGGCGACAATCAAGAGTGTCATCGCTCCGATGCGCATTGCCATGTGCCTAATCGACTCCTGGCGGGGCAACACCGCGGGTTCGAATTGCCCTTCGGCGCAGACACGGCACGATGCCGGCAACGGCCACCAGCGCCAGCACCCAGCTCGCGGGCTCGGGCACGGCGGTCGCTGCGACATAGCCTTCGAGCCTGAGCCCCATGGGACTTGGCTCGTCGAAGGCAGGATTGCCGTTGGTAATCTCAAACCGTAAGTGATTGATGCCTGGGAGAAAATCTCCGAAACCCAAGAACTCGGCAAGGCCTTGCCAATTCGAGAACTGACTATTCAGACTCGGGTTTTCCCATAACACCACGCCGTTCAGCCAGATGCGCACGAGTCGATCATCGGCGGCAAATCTCAAATCGCGCAGTGACGCCGAGAGCGGATCGTACCCCGTCAGATCACAATCAACGTCATAGAAATAAGTGCCCGGATCGCCGAATACGGAACCCGGAATCGGCCCTGGCGAAGCGATACCAATCCAGCGGGATGCCTCGGACGCATCATCCGGCAACCAGGAATGCGTCAGATCGACGACTTGAGGCGCAAGGCCAGGATTCTCCGCGGACTCGCTGCCAAACAAAAACGTCTCATCCGCGGCGCCGAGTGGCAGCCGCTCGCCGGTCGTTTCATCGATGCCCGTGTTCAAGCTGCATACGACGTCGCTACCCGGCTGGGGCCGTGGTGGGAGCGGCGGATGCGCGATGTGAAACTCGCCGTGGAATCGGGCCCAGATCTGCAGGGCGCTCACGTCAATGATGGGCGTGGAGATTGCGTCCACGAAAACATTCGCCTCCGCGTCGCTCGTATTGCCGCCGGGTCCAATATCGGCCGTGCCGTGGAACGGTTCGCTGAGGGTGTACGACGGATTTGCGACGAACGGATCCGCGGTAAAGTCCAACTCGAATGGCAAGAAGTTGCCGACCAGAGCCGCAATCGGGCCTTGCGGATTCGCAATCGTCACTTGCCCCTGATTGAAGGCCAGCCTCACAGCGTCGTCGTAGGGAAATTCGAACACACCGTTGGTGACGTTCTTCGACTCCAAAGTGTAAAAGTCGAAGCCGATGTCCGTAAAGTCATAGTCGACGGTGCCGAGCACCCCGAGATCGGCTGTGCCCGAAAGATGCACCAAGGAATACGCCGAGTGGACAAACCCCAGCGACCCCGTGCCCGTGTTGTCGAGCGACAGTTCGATGTCGCTCGATCCGGTGATCAAACCTGGACTCACGCTCGCCAGCAAATTGTCGTCGCCAGGTTCGCCAAGAAACAGGTCGAAGCCGAGATTCGAAACGAGCGGGTGCTGGGCCGTGGTAAAGGTATCGATTGCCTGTGCCGGCTGGGCTACGACGGCGGCACACAAGCTAAACACCACAAGCAACTGGCGAAACATAGATACCCCCTGAGATTTGCCTGGCATCCGTCGCCGCTGGCATGCGGCGAAGCGAGGCGAAAAGCAAGCTGGCTACTGGAGCAACGCGATCAAGAAAGACGCGGAGAACCGGTTCGCAGTAGCATTTCCCAAGGGGAGAGAAGGTGTTGTCGGGCGAGACGGTTAACCTAGCACTGCGCTTCGCGTGGATCAAACAATGAACAGCGCGCGGCGTGGGGGGCTGAAACAGAACGTGCCCCCCAGAAGAACTGAGGCGCTCGCGCTGCGGCGCGCGATGTTAGCGATGTTAGCGCGGAATCTGGAAATCCGCACCGCCCCTGCCTGGCGGCCGCAACAGGGCCTCGCCCAAATCGCCATAGTAAAACCAACGCACCGCGATCGCCGCGACAATCACCAGCACGGCGGCGGCGACTTGCAGGACGAGCTTCTTGCGCTGCATGGCGGCCCCCCCTTTGCTCGGTGGCACCTGGCCCCGCCACGCGCCACTCGTCACGAGGCAGCACTCACCACTGCCCGTTCGCCAGCATTGGACACCGCCGGAGAACGCCCGTCCAGTCGCAAGACCCGGGCCACTCGATTGGCGCGTTCTTGCCTACCGCCGGAAGCCGGCCGACGCCGCGACGCCGAGCAACTGGTGCAGGGCGTCGTCAATCTCCGGCGCTTCCGATCCCAAGTAGACGCCTGGCAGGTTCCACCATTGGGCCTCGAACACGACGCGAACAAAGGCATTGCCGCCGCCATAGGCCTGGCTCAGCGGCGTGTTCCACTCACCGCCGGCTTGCAATTCGCCGATCCACATGGCGTCGTTGTTGCTGCCCGCGAACTGCAGCATGCCAAAGTCGTTGAGGTCGAGGTCGCCCGCGCCGACCGGTACCGCTTCGATCACGGTCGCGTTGACGTTGGCCTGGTTGTCTCCCCACAGCACGGCGCCGCGCAGATTGCACACCGCCGCGAATCGCGATTGGGCGATGGGCCGCAGTAGGTCGACGCCAAAAGTCAGGCCTGTCCCTTCGTAGGAGCGATCGAATTGTTCCAAAATCGCCGAGGCGTCGTCACCGCCGCCGCCGCCGAAGTCGAAGATCGAAAACAGGATATTTGCGTCGCGGCGCAAGCGTCCGTGCCGGGCACCCAAGTAGAGCCAGCCGTTGACTTGCTCGACATGGAAGGCTCGCGTCAACTCCAGGTCAACCGTCCACATCTCCAGGCTGTTGCTGTACGTCTGCGCGACCGCCTGGTCCTCGTCGTCCGCCGTAGCAATGCTGCGCTGCTGCTCGCCATCCAAGCTCCAGTATCGCCCGCGCACGCCCCAGCCGGACTGAAACTGGTACTGCGCCCACACGCGCGGCGCAGCCTCGAAATCGTATTCTCCGATCGGATCGATCGAATCGTCGTCCTTGATATCGGGCTTCAGATAGGTCGCCTCGACGCCGGCCGCGAGCCCGAAGGGCTGGAAACATCCGCAGCAATCACCGACCAGCTCGCAGCAGCCCTCCATCGAGCAGCAATCTCCGCTGCAGCAACCTCCCAGATTGCAACCGCACGCACCGCCACAAGACGTGCCTCCGGGGTCGTCGGTCGCGAAAGTCGCGCCGCCCTCGCCATCGATCGACGACTCGGGCTGCATCAATTCTTCCGAGGAGTTGCCCGGGGCGACGTCTTCTTGCAGCGTATGCCCCGTGCGGTGGACGGTGTCGAAACCGATCTGCCCTGGCGTTGCCGCAGGGACGTCGGTTCGTCGTATTGGTCCGGCCTCACGGCGCACCGCGGTGCGATTTGTTCCTTCGGCGGCCTGCGCCGCCCCGGCGATTACGGCGGTGCAAGCAACAGCAATCGACAGCGCAAGACGCATGCCCATGATTCGCCCCCCTTTGGCGATGCACATGGCGAAACAAGACGAGAACCACGGGGATTGGGCGAGGACCTCAGGGGGTCAGAAAAGACCCCTCCCACGGCCGGCCCTATCCCCTACATTCGTCAATGTCGGCAGTGCCAGTCGCGAGGCTTAACGGAATCTTAAGGCCTACGAAAACTTTGCGGCCAATCCGCCGTTGCGCCGGCCAGGTGCTGGCGTGACGATCTCTGTTCGCAGTAAATGCCACCGCGAGCATTGGACGGCGCCGGTGTGCGAAGTCGGGGCGTTTCCAGCCGGCAACTCCCAAACGCGATTCTCGTGGCGGATGGCGTCGCTGTTTATCGCTTCCCTGAATGAGAACGGCGGGCCAAGTTGACGCCTGCCTGCAGCGCTCCTGCCAGTCCTGCTTTGGGCTGGCCCACGGGACGTGGGGGTCCCGTGCGCTGCTGGGCGCGCGGCGTCATGCGGGGGCTCTTCTGCGAAGGGACTGAGAGGTCATGCGCCGTTTTTTATCACGCTCGTTTCGTTCGGCCCCGGGGCGGGCCGAGATGCTCGAACCCCGGCAAATGCTCAGCGCGACCACGTTCGAGTCGGAACCCAACAATTCGGGGGCTACGGCCGACGCCGCTCAATTCGACCCTGCCGACGGTGCGGTGTCCTTGCTGGGCGTCATCGCCAATCGACGCGACCAGGACTACTTCAGGATTACGGCCGCCGCGGCGGGACAGGTGCAGCTCGACGCGCTTGGCGACCTGGGCCTGGCAGCCAAAGTCGAAGTCCAAAACGCGCAAGGCCTCGACATCTTCGAGACCGAGCCGAACAACGGCGTTAACGCAGGCAGCTTTGCGGTCAGCGCCGGCGAGACCTACACGATTCGCGTTCGCGGCCAGAACAAGACGACCGGCGTCTACGTGGTCGACTTGAAACTCGACGCCGACCCGATCGCCCCGCCACCGGGAAGCGGCGGCGGCACAGTCGATCCGCCCCCTGGTACTTTGCTGACCGAGACGGAACCTAATGACCGCGAATCGCAAGCGAATCTCGCTGCCCTGGGGTCCGACGGCAAACTGACGATCCAGGGCAACTCCACCAGCGACCGCGACAAAGACTATTTCCGGCTGACGCCCCAGTCATCGGGCAGGCTGCAAATCGACGTGCGCGCCGACGGTGGCCAGATTGCCAAGGTCGAAGTCACCACGGCATCGGGCGTCAAATTGCTCGAGACCGAGCCCAACCACGGAGTCAACTCCCTCTCGATCGACGTTGCGGCAGGGCAGACGTACTTCGTCCGCCTGCGATCGCCGAACTCTGCGCCTGCTCCTTACCTCGTCGACCTGGCACTGGCCTGACCGCGTCCTGCCACGCCGACGCAAACCGCTTCAATCGCCAGCAGCGCTTCCCGCAGCGGCGGGTGGACCAGTTCCCAGGGTTCATCCGCTGCTGTCTTTTTTTCACGGGCTGCTCCGGCGTTCTTGTCAGGGAAACTCCCACCACCTGAAATGCCGCCACGAACAGGGTTTTCGTTGACGGAGCGTTTACAGCCGGACTATAAAAGTTCAGGTCCGAACCGCGGATTCAACCGCCCTGCGCAGCCTTTTCCGGTGGTTGTGGTTCGGACTCGTGGGGCGCGACGTTTCTCGTCTGGTTGTTCGACATCCGGGCGCGCAAGGGGGGTAGCGCGGCTCGCATGGCGGTCGGCGGCCGACGAACCGACTTCTCCTTTGGCCCAACTGGCATGGCGACGCCCGAAAGCGACACGGCCTCCGGTGGGGAGGAGCACGCGTCCGACCGGTCGCTGTTGCGCCGGCTGCAGGCCGGAAATGCCGACGCCGCAACGCAGATCTACCTGCGCTACGCCCGCCGGCTGCAGGCCTTGGCCAAGGCGAACGTCGCCACCGATCTTGCCGCCCGGGTCGATGCCGACGACATCGTCCAATCGGTGTTTCGTACCTTTTTTCGACGCGCCGCGCGCGGCGAATACGAAGTGCCCGAAGGCGAAGAGCTGTGGAAGCTCTTGCTCGTCATCGGGCTCAACAAGATTCGCACCGTGGCAGCGTACCACCGCGCGGCGAAGCGCGACGTCGGCGTTTCGCTGGGCGGCGGATCGTTGGTGATGGCCTCGGACGAGTTGCCTTCGGGCGACGAGACGTCGCTGGCGATATTGCGGATGGTCATCGATGAAACCCTCGCACAACTACCCGCGACGCATCGCCAAATTCTCAATCTGCGCATCGAAGGCCACGAGGTGGCCGATATCGCGGCGCAGGTGACCCGTTCCAAGCGATCCGTCGAACGAATCCTGCAAGAGTTGTTACATCGCCTGTCGTCGGCACTCCAAGCGCACGATTGAAATGGCACACGGCACCTCGAACCTGGCGCGGCCCAGCTTAGACGAGTTGGTCGAGGCGTTTGAGCTTGCCTTCTGTCCCGGACACCCGCCGGATATCGCGGCCTTCCTGCCCGAGGCTTCGCATCCCGAGTTCCGGGCCGTGCTGTTGGAACTGGTGCGCGTCGATCTCGAACTGCGCTGGCCATCACCCCTGCGGCGCACCCTGACCGATTATCGCGAACTGTTTCCAGCACTTGCACAGGAGCACGACGCTTGGACGTGCGTGGCCTTCGAGGAGTACCGGGCCAGGCGGTTGGCCGGCGAAGAGGTCGCGGCGGCCGAGTACGCGGATCGTTGGGGAATTCGCGTCGACGGTTGGCCCCTTCCGGCGGGCCAGAGTGCGAACGGTTGCCATCTGGCTCAGCGCGCAAACGACGAGCCGCGCGCCGAGGCGCTCGCGCTGTTGGGCTTTGAATTGCTGGGCGAACTGGGCCGCGGTTCGCTGAGTCGCGTCTACCTGGCCCGCCAGGACGACCTGGCCAATCGTCTGGTGGTGCTCAAGATCGCTGCCGATTCGTTCGCCGAGGCCGACAAGCTGGCACAGCTGCAACACGCCCACATCGTGCCGATCTATTCGGTGCATGCGCTGGGCGCGTGGTCCGTCGTGTGCATGCCTTATTTCGGACAGACGACGCTGGCCGACGTCGTGCGCATGCGGCGCGGCGCCCAATCCAACCTCCCGGCCGGCGGCAGGGCGCTCGTGCAAACGATCAAGCGCGACGCGGATGAGACGCTCGGAGCGCCGCGGGTGTTTTGCGAAATCACGCCGGCGCTGCCGCAAGTCCGTATTTCCGAGAGGGCCGATCCCGACGCGGCACACGCCTCCGACGAGCTTGCGCGCCTCGCCAGCCTGAGCTACACCGACGCGGTGTTGACGCTCGTAGCCCAATTGGCCAGCGGGCTCGATCACGCCCACCGCCGGGGGATCGTGCATCGCGATCTCAAACCGGCCAACGTGCTGCTGGCCGACGACGGCCGGCCGATGCTGTTGGACTTCAATCTCTCCACCGACACCAAGCCTCGCGGCCACGCCACGCAACAAACCATCGGCGGCACGCTGCCCTACATGGCTCCGGAACAATTGCGGGCTTTCATCGAATCGTCGCCCGCCAGCGACCCCCGGAGCGATACCTACTCGCTCGGCGTGCTGCTCTACGAGTTGCTGACCGGCGAGCTGCTCTTCCCCCAGCGCAATGATTTCACAGAGCAGGGCCTGCGCCGCGCGCTCGACGAACGAAGCGCCGCGCCCACGTTGCCCGCCGCATTCGCGTCGGGTTCGCCTGCGGTGGCCGCAATCGTACGCCGCTGCCTGGCCCTGGCGCCCGCTCAGCGGTATGCATCTGCGGCCGAACTGCAGCGCGATATCGAACGACACCTCGCTGATCTGCCGCTCGAGTTCGCACCCGACCCGCCGAGTCGCGAACGGGTCGGCAAATGGATTCGGCGCCATCCGCGGCTAACCTCGGGCACGACCATCGCGCTGGCCGCCGTGCTGGTCATCGCTAGCTTGGCCGGCATGCTCGCCTGGCGCAACGAACGCCTGGCGGTGCTCGAATCGCAGGAGGTCTATCGCCGGTTCGAACAAGACGTGCAAACGGCACAGCTCGCGTGCATCGATGCGGCCGCGCGGTCCGGTGCGGCCGAGGAGGTCCGAGAGGCCTGCCAACGCGGCCTGGCGCGCTACGATCTGCAAGCCTCGCAAGATCTGGACCGGCACGAGCATTTCGACCGCCTGGACTCCGAACAACGGCTGCATGTGCGTCACGACGCTTCCGACCTGTTGCTGTTGTTGGCCTCGAACGCCACGCGCGGCTCCGCACGCGAAGAGCTCGAGCGCGGATTGGCCTGGAACCGTCAGGCCGAACGGTTGCTGGGCGCGGAGCAGCCTCCGGCGGCCTTATTCATGCAACGCCGGCAGCTCTTGGTGCGGCTTGGCCAATCGATGCACGACGGCGATCGCGAAACCACTGCTCCTCACGCCGCCGTAGCCGGTGACCAACCGCGCGATGCATGTTTGCTGGCCATGCTCTACACGGCTCAGCGCCGCTACCGCGAGGCCCTGCCGTTGTGGCAACAGGCAACCCGCGCCGACGCAAAAAATCTATGGGCCTGGTATGGGCTGGCGAATTGCTACGAGCGCTGCGGCGCCGCGGCGCAGGCCATCTCGGGCTACACGGCGTGCATGGCGCTGGCCCCGCGGGCGACGCCCTGGTACTTCCGCCGCGGCGTGGTCTATCTCGATCGCGGCGAGTATGGCCTGGCCGCGAGCGAATTCGATCTGGTACTGGAGCGCGAACCCCAACATCGCGAGGCCCTGGTCAATCGCGCGCTGGCGCGGTTAGGCGCAGGCAGGAACGCCGAAGCGCTGACCGATCTGGATGCAGCCCTTGCCCAGGGTCAGGACCAGGTGCGTTTGCGCTTGCTAAGGGCCGACGTCGAAATGCGCTGCGGCGATCGTGCCGCGGCCGCGCACGACCGCGAGGCGGCGCTGGCTCTGCCGTGTACCACGGCTGACGATTGGCTGGCCCGGGGAGTCGCCCTGTGCGAATCCGAACCGAGTACCGCCTTGATGGCGTTCGAGCGCGCTCTGCAACGCGACCCGGAAAGCCGGCCCGGCCTGGAAAATGCCGCCTACGTTCTGGCCGAGAAACTCGCACGACCCCAAGAGGCGATCGCCATGCTCGATCGCGCGATCGAAGTCTATCCCGAAGACGCCGCACTGCACGCGGCGAGAGGCGTGCTGGTCGCGCGAGCAGGGCGACGCGAAGAGGCGCTCGACGACGCCCAGCGGGCGTTGCAACTCGACACCAGGGCGCCGACCCGCTACCAGGTCGCCGGAATCTTCGCATTGACCGGCAGGATTGAGCCCGGTGACCGTGCCCGGGCCATGGCCCTGCTGGCCGCCGCGCTCGAGCAGGGCTATGGTGGAGCGTTGATCGACCGCGACCGGGATCTCGACAGCCTGCGCGACGATTCCGAGTTCCAGCGGCTGGTCGAGGCATACCGGCAATTGCGTGGCGCGGCCGGCGCCACCACCTCGGAAACCACCGACCAGGGGCGCGTGGCCGAGTTGTGGGGACTTCATCTCTAATGGCTCAGCGCGAACACGTGCGATCTGCGCCCCGCGCTGCGCTTGAGCAGCTCGAAAGCCGTCGTGTCTTGGCGGCCTTCAGCGTGCAGTGGCCCGAGCCGACCGAGTTGACGATCAGCTTTGCTCCCGACGGCACGCTGGCCGGCGATCGTACGAGCCAGTTGTTCAACGTGCTCGATCAATACCTGCCGCGCGCCGTTTGGCAGGAGACGATCGTCCGGGCGTTTCAGACCTGGGTGATCGAGGCCAACACCAATCTGGCCGTGACGTCGGACGGCGGGCAACCTTTCGGCACGCTGGGGTTCAAACAGGGCGATCCCCGCTTTGGCGACATCCGCATCGGTGCCGTGCCGATGGCGGCCGACGTGATTGCTGTTGCCAATCCGTACGACCCCTTTGTGGCTAACACCTGGGTTGGCGACGTTTTTCTCAATACCAACTTCGTCCTGGGCACCTCGGGCCAGGATGCTGCGGACGAGTTGTTCGAGATCATGCTGCACGAGGCCGGCCATGTGCTGGGCGTCGGCCACAGTGACGATCCCAACTCGCCGATGTACGAGCATTTCCAGTCGCACTCGAGCCAGACTCTGACCTTGGCAGATGTGGCGGCGTTGCGTGCGATCCTCGATGCGCGAAAAGCCGATGCGCAAGACCGGGCCCGCGCCAACGACAGCCTGGCCACGGCCACCGACTTGGAATTTGCGGCAGAGGCGTCGAGCTTCGAAGCGGCCCTCGCCGGCGACATCACACGGCCTGACGATCTCGACGTTTACCGTCTGGTGGCTCCGGTCGACCACCAGCCAATCGAGATCGAGATTCAGGCCGCTGGCGTCAGCTCGCTGGTACCGCGGGTCACGGTTTTCGATTCCCACGGCCAGGTTGTCGAGACACAGGCCGCCCGCGGCCCGCTGGACAACGACGTGCGACTTCGCCTGGACTCGGTCGCCGCGGGCGAAGAATTCTACGTACTAGTGGCCGGCGCGCGCGACGACGTGTACGGCATCGGCGCTTACCACCTGGCCGTCGTAGCAGCGCGCCCGGGCGCTCCGCCCGATGCCGGCGAACCGATACCCGCGTCCTCGTCGCCGACGCCGGTCTTGCTCGCCACGACGCCCTGGTATGTCGAGCACACGTATTACGAAGAGCACGACACGATTGATCGATTCCATCCGGCGGTGAGCTACCAGGTGCGTTCGGCCGACTTCGGGCCGGACTTGAATAACGTTTTCACCGTGGTCGTAACCGCCGAACATCACGAGGCCCCCTTGACGATCGCGATCTTCGACGACGCAGGGCGGCCGGTTCCCTACACCTGGGTGTCGCAAGAACCGCACCGCTGGGAGCTGCGCGTCGAACATGCGCGCTCGAACGCCGACTATGTGGTCGAGGTGAGCGCGCCGGGACAGCACGGTAGTATCGAGGTGGAAGTCGAGGTGGACTTCGCCCAGGATGCCACGCACTTCGAGACGTTTGTCAATCACACGTTGGAACGCGGAGACCAGGAAACGCTGCGCACGCTCGTCGTCAACCAGAGCCAGCTATTTCACCTGGTGCTCGGTGCCTCCGACTGGAGCCTGCCCGGCGAGGTCGGCGTGCGGATGACGATCATCAACGACCAGGGGCGCGCCGTGTTCGAGCAAAGCGTGCCCGACGGCGCCGTGCGCAGCTTCGATGTCCTGCTCGATCCGGGCGTCTATACCGTGCGGTTTACCCGGGCCAATCCGGACGGCCAAGGACCGGTCTGGATCGTGCTCAGCGGCGGGACCCAATCTTCGCCCCTGGGTCCGCAGTTGCGCGATACGATCACCGCTCCCGCCGGGCCCAGCGAGTCGGCGACGTTGGCCGAGCTGAGCTTCTACTGGCTGCCCTTTGACGCGGCTTCTGACGTGCCGAGCGTGCGCGCCTTGGCGCTGGCGGCGCTGCTCAAGGGCGACTTCCAGGCGACTACCGCTCTGCCGGCACGAACCGCAGCAGCCCCGCTCGAGTTCTCCGCAGCACTCGCCGATTTTGAAGTCTCGGCGCCCGTGACAGCGGGCGTGAAACTCGACTCCAGATCGCTCGGAGAATCCGGGGCAACGTCAGAAACCGCAGGGCAGCTCGTTCGCAAGCCTGTCGCAAATGGCAACGATGCGGCGAGCGAACCTCCTTCGGCAAATGGCGCCGAGACGGCTGTTCCGCAGACGCCCGTCGTCGCGGTGGCTGTGGAAATGGCCGTCGAACAAGTGCTCGAGGAACTCGAGACGCCCAGCAGCGCCGCCGGCCCAGCGCCGGAGCAGGCCGCGAGTGCGCCCTCGACCGCTGCACAGCCAGCCGAGACGGCTGTTCTTGAAGACGAGCCCCATGCTGAGCGACCGCGCAGCGAACGCCAAGTCGCCGCCGTCGGCGACTCGACGCGCGACTACTGGCCGTGGGCCGTGGCCGGTGGAGTCGGGGTAATTACCTACCTCGCGCGACGGTGCTGGCGCCCAGCTTCTCTGGATGACTTTCTGCAGCATGCGACGCGATCGCTCGCCCCCTCGAAATGGCGAGCTCAGATGCAGCGCAAGCAACGGCGCAACAATTAATCTCCGCCATTCGCCGCGCTTCTTGGCGGTCTGACGCTTGGCAAGCGGCTCCACCTTGCAACTCTCCCGTCGCGCGTCGCTTGGCGACCTTATCTCGCGAGGGCTGAGCCGCTCCGTCGCGCATCCCATTCCTGCATTGAGGCAGATTGCCATGAGCCGCACCACGCCGGCGTATCGCAGCTTGTTCGCTCGCCTGACACCCGCATCTCGGCGCCGCAAGGCATCGCGACGCCCCGCGATCCGGCTCGAGGCGCTCGAAACGCGGCGGCTGATGGCCGGCGACATCTTCGTCAAGGTGCAAGAGGACGCCAACCGTAACGGAATCGACGATCCGGGCGAAGACCGCCTGCCGGGCTGGACCGTGTACATCGACGGCAACAACAACGCCACGCTCGACGCCGGTGAATTGTCGCTGGTCACCGACGGGCGCGGTGAGGCAACGTTCAGTGGACTGGCCGCAGGCAATTACACGGTCCGCGACGTGGTGCTCACGAATTGGATTCCTACGACGCCCAGTTCGGTCACTGCCCGCGTGCGCGACAATCGGACCGACAACGTACTGTTTCTCAACTGGCACGATGCCCGTGGCAATATCGCGGGCACCGTCTGGAACGACGTCGACGGCGACGGCTTGCGCGGCGCGGGCGACCCGGGGCTCGCCGGCTGGACCGTGTTCATCGACGACAACAGCGATAATCTGCTGCAAGCAGGCGAGCAGTCGACCACCACCGACGTTACGGGGCATTACGAATTCCTCTCGCTGCCGGTCGGCAACTACCGCGTCGTCGAGGTGCTGCCGGCGGGTTGGGAAACGGCCGACGGATTCAGCGACTCGCGCTCGGTCAACGTATTGACCGACCTGACTTCAACGGCCGACTTCGCCAATCTGGTGCCGGCGGTGGTTTCAATCAACGGCACCGTGTTCAGCGACGTCGATTCCGACGGCGTCCAAGACGCCGGAGAACCGGGCCTGGAAGGCTGGACGGTCTACGTCGACGAAAACAACGATGGCAGCCTGACGGTCGGTGAACCCGCGGCTACGAGCGACGCCACGGGGCAGTACGCCATCACCGGCGCTACGCGCGGCACCTTCAACATTCGAGAGACCGTACAGGCCGGCTACACGCCCACCTCGCCTGCCGGCGGGGTGACCAACCAACGTCTGCGCAATGGGCAGCCGATCGCAGGGCTGAACTTCGGCAACCACGAACGCTCCGACGCAGCCATCAGCGGCACCGTCTATGCCGACTACAATCACTCCGCAGCGCGCGACGCCGGCGAGCGCGGTCTCGCCGGAATCACCGTCTACCTCGACGTGAATAACAACGGCTCGCTCGATCCCGGCGAGCCACAAACCGTCACGGCGTCTGATCAGTTCTTCACTCCCGCGGTCGACGAGTCGGGCACCTACAGTTTCACGCGTCTGCCCAAAGGTACCTATCGCGTCCGCGAAATCCTGCCCGGCGATCAACTCGTGACGCCCGTCGAACAAAGCTCGCACTCGATCGTGCTCGCACCGGGCGAACAGCGAGCGGGCGTCGACATGGCAAATCTATATCGCCCCAACGAAATCCGTGGGCTGCTATACCACGACGACAACCGCAATCACGTCCGGGACGCAGGCGAGCTCGGGCTGGCCGGTGTGACCGTCTACATCGACGACGATCGCGATCATGCCTACGACGCGGGCGAACTACAGACGGTTACCAGCACCGATGGCTCGTATGCGTTCACGGGCTTGGCGCCCGGGGCGTATGTCGTTCGCGTGCTGGTGCCGCCGGGACAGGTGCCAAGCTATCCGACCACCGCCGGCGGCGTGCTCTGGCCGTCCGGCACCAGCAATCATGCGCTGGGTAACGTTTCGCCGTCGAGCATCGAGATCGCGCTGGCCGACGGCGAAAGCCATCGGCAGAACGTCAGCGTGACGCTGCCGGCGTCGGGCGCCCTGACCAACATGGTCGACGTCTTCCTGCTGTTCGACGACACGGGCAGCTTCACCGCCAACAGTCCGATCGTGCGCGCGGCGTTTCCTGAGATCATCGCGGCGCTGCAGGCATCGCTGCCGGGCGTCGACTTGGGCTTCGGTGTCGGCCGTTTCGAGGAATACGGCAATTTCGCCAGCGAGTTCAGCACGGGCCGCCCCTTCGTGCTCAATCATCCGATCGTCGCGGCCAATGCCACGGGTTTTACCGCGACCATTCAGTCGGCGCTCGACCGCGTCGCGCCGGGCTATGGCGGCGACACTCCGGAGACGTTGATCGAAGCCCTGTACCAGACGGTGACGGGTCTGGGCTTCGACGGCGACAACAATGGCTCGATCGGCGATAGCGGTGCCGCGGGCCTGGTGTCGACGCAGATCAATCCCGGGGGCAGCGGCGACGTACCGTCGTTTGCTTCCTACACGGTCGACTCGACGGGGCAAGCCTTGCCAGCAGCGGGCACCATCGGCGGGGCCGGTTTTCGCCAGGGCGCACTGCCCGTCATCCTGGCCGCGACCGACACGGGGTTTGCCTACCAACCCAAAGGCGAGACTTCGATATCCGGCCTGAACGGCCTCACTCTACCGCTGAGCGAGTTGACGCAATCGGCCAGGCCGTCGACACCGTTCAACTCCGGCGCCGGCATCCAGGAAACCATCACCGGGCTCAACGCGCTCGGCGCATTAGTGATCGGCTTGGGCACGAACGCCAACAACACGGCCGACCCCCGTCGTGATCTCGAGGCCATTTCGCGGCTGACGGGCGCTACGAACCAATCGACCAGCTCGATTGCCAATGGCACCGTCGATCCCATCGATCCGGGCGATCCTTTCTATTTTCAGATCAGCTCCGGCTTCGGCGGGACCGTGGCGAACGGCGTCATTTCAGCGATCCAGAACGCGGCCACGAACGTGGCCGTGAACATGGCCGTGCGCGCCTCCGACCCACGCGTCCGGATTATCAATCACACCGGCACGATCCCAGGCCTCGGCGCTGGCCAGACGGCCAACTTCGACATCGAGTTCGTCGGCGATGGGCGGCCCCATCGCTTCGATCTGCAATTCGTACGGGAAGGCACCAATGTGGTACTGGCCTCGATCCCGGTGGTCATCGGCACTCCGATCCCGGGCGACGCCTACGCCTTCGAGGACCTTGACTACGGCCAGATCCATGACGCCGTCGATTTCGGCGACGACGACGATCTGGCGGCCATCGTCACCGGGCCCAGCTCGGCCTATCGCGGCGAAACGCTCGATTTCCAGTTGTCGGCAACCAGCGCCGTGGTCGATCCGAGTCACGACATCACCTACCAGATCGACTGGGATGGCAACGGCACGGTCGACCAGTCGGTCGTCGGCCCAGCCAGCGGGATCGCCCTGCAACATGCATTTACGTTTAACGGCAGCTACGCGATGACAGTCACCGCCACCGAGGGAAGCAACACAAGCCTGCCGGCCTCGCACGCGGTCGCCGTCAGTACGTTTGCCCTCCGTTCCAACGCCAATAATCCCGCCCAGACCGATCTGTTTTATGGCGGCACACCGGGCTTCGACGGCGTGTATTTCTTCGGCACCGGGACGACCGTCAGCGTCGTGACCCAGTTCGAAAACTCGGCCTTGCGCCCCGCATCACAACGCTTCACAGGCATCACCGGGCGGATACATGCGTTCGGCTACGACGGCCTCGACGTGCTCGACGCCGAGTTGGTCAGCAATCGCCCGGTCAGTCTCGACGGCGGCGACGGCGACGATGCGCTCTACGGCGGCTCGCGCGGCGACTCGTTGCACGGTGGCAAGGGCAACGACCTGCTCGTCGGCGGAACTCAAGCGACCGACGCAGGAGATCGCTTGTTCGGCGACGAGGGTTTCGACCTGCTCGTCGGTCATCTGGGGCCCGACACACTCGACGGCGGCCAGGGCGAAGATCTGCTGATTGCCGACCGCATCTCCTATCCGCCTGACGTCTATGGACTGTTGACCGGCGTGGCAGCGTATTGGGCAGGCGGCGATGCGTACGCAGCGCGCGTGGCGAGTTTGAAAACCGACAGCTTGCTACCCGACGATACCGTCGTGAGCGACAATGCGATCGACCGCCTGACGGGAAGCACGGAACTCGATTGGCTCTTCTATACCTTTGGGCAAGACATTGCGACCGATGCCTCGGCCGGCGAAGAGACCACCGACGCGCTTCCCTGACGGCCCCTCCGAGGCCCGGACACCGTCCAGCGACCACCGGCCCTAGGATTCTTTGGGCGTGGCCGAGGTGATCCGCAAGTAGTATCCGTCCGGGTCGGCGATTCGGAAGTCGGTGGCGCCCCAGGGGCGATTGAACAGCGGCGCCAAGATGCGAGCCTTGCCCGACTTCTGCACCCGCTCAAACGTCGCGCGAACATCCTCGACTTCGAGCACGATCTCGGTGCCGAGGCCCACACGGCTCGTTTGAAGCTCGGGATTGAAGTAATGCGTCTTGGACAGGCCGCTCCGCAAGCCCAGGCCGATCTCGACGGAGCCGGCCCGAATCGGTTGATAGTTGGCTTGCGCCTCGAGCTGCTCAAAGCCCAGGACGTCGGCATAGAACGCCGCGGATGCATCGAGGTCGGCGACGAACAGCTCGAGCCGCAATCGCATTGCCGGCGCCGGTGCGTGATTGCCGAATCCTCCGGTGGCAACCGCCAACGCCCATGCTCCGGCCACCGCGACGGTCGTCCAAGCTTTCCTGCTCATTGATTCACCCTGGGGTTGGAGAGACTGGAGCGCTCGTGCCGCGGCGCGTGCGCATCCGTGCACGTGAGTATATCGCCTCCGAGCGCTGCGTCCGTTCCGCGCGCAGCTCCCGGCGCTATCTGCGCGTGTCGGCGCTCAAATGCCAAAGCAGCGCCTTCGCAGCAAGGCCACACCGCGAAGCGCCGGACGCGCGAGCCCGAAGTCACTCGACCGCCAGGCGATAACCGACGCCGGGCTCGGTCAGTAGATAGCGCGGGTGCGCCGGGTTGGCTTCGAGCTTTTGCCGCAATTGGGCCATGTAGACCCGCAAGTAGTGCGTTTCGCCGGTACTGGCCGGGCCCCACACCTCGCGGAGCAGGTGCCGATGGGTCACGACTTTTCCGGCATGCTTGACCAGGGTCGTCAGCAACCGGTACTCATTCGGCGTCAGGCGCACCTGGCGGTTATCGACCAGGACGCGCCGCGCCGCTTGATCGACGGTCAGCGAGCCGACCGTGAAGACGGCTTCGCCGTCGGGGCGCCCGGCGCTGTGCCGCAACGCGACGCGCAAGCGCGCCAACAACTCGCCAACCCCGAAGGGCTTGGTCAGATAGTCGTCCGCGCCGGCGTCCAGCGCAACGACCTTGTCGTTCTCCTGGCCACGGGCCGAGAGGATCAGGACCGGTACCTGCGACCAGCCCCGGATTTGCCGCAACACCTCGAGGCCTTCGACATCGGGCAGGCCAAGATCGAGGATCACCACGTCGGGCTGCTGGCTGGCGGCCTCGCGGATGGCGGCCTGGCCAGTTTCGGCCTCGATCAAGACAAAACCCTGGCTACCGAGTGCCGCGCGCAAGAAGCGCCGGATTTCCGGCTCGTCTTCGACCACCAGCACGCGCGCAGCGACGGGCATCATGACGTCATTCAGTCCGGGAATGTTCGACGGGAACTTCCTCGGGCACGGCCGGGGGAGGTGAACCGGCGAGCGGCAGCCGGAAACGAAACACGGCCCCGCCGCCGGGACGATCGTCCACGGCGATGCGCCCGCCGTGCAGCTCGACGATGCTGCGGCAGATGGCTAGACCGAGCCCTACGCCCATCCGCCCAGCGGCATTGGCCGAGCGATAGAACTTTTCGAAAATCTGGGTGCGGTCAGCGGCGTTGATCCCGGGCCCACGATCGGCGACCGCTACTTCGACTTCGTTGTCTTGCAGCCTGGCCGTAATCTCGATGGGTGTTCCCGGCGGGGAATACTTGGCCGCGTTTTCCAGCAAGTTCGTCAGCACTTGCTGCACGAGCAGTCCATCGATGGGAACCAGCGGCAAATCGGCCGGCAGTTGCACGCGTACCTCGCGTCCGTGCAGGGGGCGCGCGAGCCGGTTGAGGGCCACGCCGATCACCTCCTCGAGCGGCTGCCATTCCTTCTGCAGGGCAATCGCCCCGGCCTCGAGCCGCGTCATGTCCAGCAGATTGGCCACGAGCCGATTCAGGCGATCACCCTCGATAAAAATCGATTCGGCCAGCTCGCGCCGGACCCCAGGCTCGAGCAGCGCGTCATTCTCCAGGAGAGTGCTGCTCGCGCCCGTAATGGCGGCCAAAGGCGTGCGCAAATCGTGCGATACGGCGCTCAGCAGCGAGTTCCGCAGCCGCTCGGCCTCCATCTGCACCTGCAGCTTGCGGGCCTCGGCCGCAGCTTCGATGCGCTCGGCGGCCAGCGCGATTTGTCCGGCGAATGTCACGAGTTGACGCAACTGGTCGGGCGAAAAATAGCGTTGCTCCGCGCTGCTGACCAGGGCCATCACGCCCATGCTTTTCTGGCTTACGTTCAACGGCAGATAGAGCCCCCGCGCCGAGGGGAGCGTGTCGGTGCCTCGCCCGGCGGGTTGCTGGTGGTCGAAGGCCCATTGCGCAACACCCAGTTCGTGTTCGTCGAGTGCACGCTGATCGGCATGTTCACCCAGCGGCCGCAGGCGCCGCGTTGCCGGGTCGGGAAACAACAGATGAACGTCCCCGGCAAACGCCTGCCCGATGTGACGCCTCGCCGGCGGTAGCAGTTGCAACAAGGTCGCCGCATCGACCAACTCGCGACTCATCGCATACAAGGCCGCCGTGCGGTGTTCCCGGGCGCGGGCCGATTCGGCTTGAAATCGTACGCGGGCCGTCAGCGTCCCCACGATCAGACCCGTCATCAGCATGACGGCGAAAGTCAGCAAGTATTGCGTGTCGCTGACGGCGAAAGTCAGGTACGGCGGCACGAAGAAATAATCGAACGTCGCCACGCTCAACACGGCCGCCAAGGCCGAGGGACCGCGTCCGAGCCACAGGGCGCTGGCCACGACGCCGAGCAGATAAATCATGATCAGGTTGGCCGTGCCGGAAACAGGAAACGCCAGCCAACAAACGACCGAACAGACGGCCACGATGCCGGCTGCCGAGCCATAGCCAGCGTAGTTGATCGCCGGCTCGGCAATCGCCGGGCGCCGGCCGACCGGCTCGGATTGCTCGCCCGTGATGACGTAGATATCGACGTCGCCGCACTTGCGGGTCAACTCGTAAACGAACGACCCGCGCAGCCATTCTTGCCAGCGGGGCTGCTGCGGCTTGCCAACCACGATCTTCGAGACGTTCTTTGTCCGGGCGAGGTGTAAGACCTCGTCGGCAAAATGGGCCGCCGGCAGCGTCACCGTCTCGGCCCCGAGCTGTTCGGCCAGTTGCAGGGTTTGAGCCAGCCGGTCGCGATCGGCCGCCGACATCCGGGTGTCGCCAGCTGTCTCGACGTGCACTGCGATCCACGGCGCGCGCAAACTCGTGGCCATGCGACGCGTGGCGCGCACCAACCGCATCGAATGCGGGCTGGCGCTCACGCAAACCAGCAGCCGCTCCGAGGCCGGCCAGATGCGGGTGACCAGGTTTTCGGCCCGGTAATCCGCCATCTGCGCGTCGACGCGTTCGGCCATCCGACGCAGCGACAACTCGCGCAGCGCGATCAGGTTGCCTTTGCGAAAGAAATTGTCGATCGCGTGGCGCGCCTGCTCGGGAAAGTAGACCTTGCCCTCGCGCAGGCGCTCGATCAGGTCGTCGGGAGCCAAATCGACCAGTTCGACTTCGTTCGCCTGCTCGAATACCGAGTCGGGCACCGTCTCGCGAACCGGAATCCCCGTGATCTGCGCCACCAGGTCGTTGACGGTTTCGAGATGCTGCACGTTGACCGTTGTGAAGACGTCGATTCCCGCCTTGAGCAGGTCCTCGATGTCTTGCCAGCGCTTGGCATGGGTCATCCCCGGAGCGTTGGTGTGGGCCAGCTCGTCGACCAGGACCAACTGCGGGCACCGCGCCAGCGCCGCCTCGAGGTCGAATTCGAGCAGCGTCCGGTCGCGATACACCACCTCGCGGCGCGACAACATGTCAAGCCCGAGCACCAGGGCCTGGGTATCGGGCCGGGCATGCGGCTCGACGTAGCCGACGAGCACGTCGACGCCTTCTTTGGCGACCTTGCGGCCGGCCTCGAGCATGGCATAGGTTTTTCCCACGCCCGGCGCAAACCCGAAGAAGATCTTCAGTTTGCCGCGCTCGGCGCGGGCTTCCTGGGCCTGGACGGAGGCCAACAGCGCATCGGGATCAGGTCGTTGGTCGGCCATCGTGGCAAGCTCTTTCCAACCTGCGGCAGCTTTACTTGCGCTGCAATCGATCCAAGTGCAAATTCACCAACAAGACATTCACACGGGGCTCGCCCAGGATGCCCAACGTCCGCATTGCCGTATGCTGCCGTACGACGGCGCGCACTTCGGCCTCGGGCAGGCCGCGCGCATGCGCCACGCGGGCCACCTGGTAATCCGCGGCCGCCGGGCTGATGTGTGGATCGAGACCCGAACCGGACGCAGTGACCAAGTCCACGGGTATTCTAACGCTGGGAACATGACCCGCGGCACGTAGCGCTTCGACGCGTGATCGGGCAGCTTCGGCCAGCGCCGGGTTCAGCGGGCCCCAATTCGACCCGCTCGACGCTCCCGCGTTGTACGGGACGGGCCCCGTCGCGGAGAGCCGCCCCCAGAAGTATTGCGGGGCGTCGAACGCCTGCCCAATCAGTTCCGAGCCCACCGCACGGCCTTGCTCGTCGACGAGCACGCTGCCGTTGGCCTGATGGGGCATGGCCAGTTGAGCAACCAATGTGACCGCGGCCGGATAGATCACCCCGGTCAGCAGCGAAAGCAAAGCAAAGATCACCAGGGCCGGACGACATTGACGCCACATGGAAGGAATTCCCGCTGGTTGGTTCACAAATGGCTGCCGGGGCAATCACGCCAGGTTGAGCGCTGCCAGGATCAGATCGACGGCCTTGATCCCGATGAAGGGCACGACCAGCCCGCCAACGCCATAAATGAGCAGGTTGTCGCGCAGCAGGGTTGCCGCGCCTACCGCCCGGTACTTGACGCCCCGCAAGGCCAGGGGGATCAACGCGACGATGATCAGCGCGTTGAAAATGACCGCCGAGAGGATTGCGCTTTGGGGCGTCGCCAGACGCATCAGGTTCAAACGATCGAGTACCGGGTAGGTGGTCGCAAATGCCGCCGGGATGATGGCGAAGTATTTCGCGACGTCGTTCGAAAGGCTGAAGGTCGTCAGTGCCCCGCGGGTCATCAACAGTTGCTTGCCGATCTGCACGATCTCGATCAGCTTGGTCGGATTCGAATCGAGATCGACCATGTTGCCGGCCTCTTTCGCGGCTTGCGTGCCGGAGTTCATGGCCACGGCGACGTCGGCTTGGGCCAAAGCAGGCGAGTCGTTCGTGCCGTCGCCCGTCATGGCGACCAGCCGTCCGCCGGCCTGCTGCTGACGAATGAGCGTGAGCTTCGCCTCGGGCGTGGCCTGCGCGAGAAAGTCGTCGACGCCCGCTTCGGCGGCGATCGCCGCGGCCGTCAACGGGTTGTCGCCGGTGATCATCACTGTCTTGATGCCCATCTTTCGCAACTCGCCGAAACGTTCCCGAATCCCGCCCTTGACGATGTCCTTGAGAAACACGGTTCCCAAGGCGCGCTGCCCTTCGCAGACGACCAGCGGCGTGCCGCCGAGCCGGGAGATTTCGTTCACGTCGCGCTCGACCTCGGACGGCAGGCCGGCGTGCTGCTCGCCGAGAAAATGGCGGATCGCGTCGGCCGCACCCTTGCGAATGCGCCGGCCGTCGAAGTCGACGCCGCTGAGCCGCGTCTGGGCGCTGAACGGGATGAATTTTGCGTGCAGCTCCTGAACGTTCCGGCCGCGCAGCCCATAGCGCTGCTTGGCCAGCACGACGATGCTGCGGCCCTCGGGCGTCTCATCGGCCAGCGAGGCCAGTTGCGCGGCGTTGGCCAGCGTCTCGATCTCGATCCCCAGGGCCGGCCGCAACTCGACCGCCTGGCGATTGCCCAGCGTGATCGTGCCCGTCTTGTCGAGCAGCAACACGTCGACGTCGCCGGCGGCCTCGACGGCGCGGCCCGACGTCGCGATCACGTTCGCGCGAATCATCCGGTCCATGCCGGCAATGCCGATGGCCGAAAGCAGCCCGCCGATGGTCGTCGGAATCAAGCACACCAGTAGCGCCACCAGCACCGTGATTGTGATCGGCGCCCCTTGGCCGGTCGACCGGACGCTGTACACCGACAGCGGCAACAGCGTCGCACACGCCAGGAGAAAGACGATCGTCATCACGGCTAATAAGATGCTCAGTGCAATCTCGTTGGGAGTTTTCTGCCGCCTGGCGCCTTCGACCAGGGCGATCATCCGGTCGAGAAATGTCTCGCCCGGGTTCGCCGTCACGCGTACCACGAGCCAATCGGACAACACGATCGTGCCGCCCGTGACGCTGCTGCGGTCGCCGCCCGACTCGCGAATCACCGGGGCGCTTTCTCCGGTGATGGCGCTTTCGTTGACCGAGGCGACGCCCTCGATGATCTCGCCATCGGCCGGAATCGTGTCACCGGCCTCGACCAGCACCACGTCGTCGCGGCGCAGTTTCGTGGCCGACACGGGGTGATGCTTGGCGCCGTGGCGTGGCTCGGCCAACTGCTTGGCGATCACGTCGCGGCGCGATTGCCGCAGGCTGTCGGCCTGGGCCTTGCCGCGTCCCTCGGCCATCGCCTCGGCAAAGTTGGCGAACAGCACCGTGAACCAGAGCCAGGCCGAGATGCCGAAAATGAACGGAGCCCCGGCCTCGCCCTGGCCCACCACTGCCTGCACGAACAACGCGGTGGTCGCCACGCTGCCGACCCAGACGGTGAACATTACGGGGTTGCGAACCTGGTGTCTCGGATTGAGCTTGCGCAAGGCATCGACCAGCGCCCGACGCACCAGCGGGCCATCGAACAACGAACGTGCCTGTACCTGCGACGACATCGATTGCCACCGTCTTCCGAAAGACTACCTGGTTATCCTTGCGCCATGAGCAATTGCTCGACGATCGGTCCCAGCGCCAGGGCCGGGATGAACGTCAATGCGCCCACGAGCACGACGACGCTCGCCAGCAGCGCGACGAACAGCGGACCATGCGTGGGCAAGGTGCCGCGCGTGGGCGGCGAATACTTCTTTGCGGCCAACGAGCCGGCCACGGCCAAGATCGGGACCATCAGCCAATAGCGTGCGATGAGCATCGCCAGGCCCAACGACAGGTTGTAAAAGACCGTGTTCGCGCCGAGTCCGGCGAAGGCGCTGCCGTTGTTGTTCCCCGCCGACGAGAACGCGTAGAGGACCTCGCTCAGTCCGTGCGGGACCGGCTCGCGATTGAAGATCGTCGCTTGCCCCGGACCGCAAGACAGGGCGACTGCGGTCCCAACCAAGACCACCACGGGGGGGAACAGGATCACCAGCGAGGCCATCTTCATTTCGTAGGCCTCGATCTTCTTGCCCAGATACTCGGGCGTGCGACCGACCATCAACCCCGCGATAAATACGGCCACGAGCGCAAAGGCGAGCATGCCGTAGAGGCCGCTGCCCACGCCGCCAAACACGACTTCGCCCAATTGCATCAGGCAGATCGGCACCAGCCCTCCCAGCGGAGTGAACGAATCGTGCATGCTGTTAACACTGCCGTTCGAGGCGGCCGTCGTGGCCGCGGCCCACAAGGCCGAATTGGCGATGCCGAAGCGCGACTCTTTGCCCTCCATGTTGCCGCCCGTGTGCCCGGGGCCGGCAAGTTGGTCGATTTCGAGTCGCCCTAATGCTGGGTTGCCGGATTGTTCTGCCGCCACACACGCGAAAGCCAGCGGTACGAACAGCACCAGCATGGCCGCCAGCAGGGCCCAACCCTGGCGGGTGTCGCCGATCATCCGTCCGAACTGATAACAGCAAGCCGCCGGCAACAGCAGGATCGCCAGCATCTCGAGCAAGTTCGACCAGGGGGTCGGGTTCTCGAAGGGATGCGCCGAGTTGACATTGAAGAAGCCGCCGCCGTTGGTGCCGAGCTGTTTGATGGCCACCTGCGACGCGGCTGGCCCCAGGGCCAGTTGCTGCGTGATGACCGCCTGGCCCTCGGCGTCGGTCTGCGGCTGCAAGAGCGCGACTTCGCGGTAGGGCGAAAACGTCTGCACCACGCCTTGCGAAACCAGTACCAGCGCCAGCACGATCGACAGCGGCAGCAGGATGTACAGCGTCGCACGCGTCACATCGACCCAGAAATTGCCGATGCCCGCGGTCTCGCCAGGTGCGGCCTGCGATTCTCGGGTGTTCACCGCGACCGCCGGCCCCGGCTCCGCGGGCCGGCGACGAAGGCCACGGATCAAGCCCACGAGCACGGCCATGCCGCTCGCCGCCGAGACAAAGTTCTGCACGGTCAAGCCGAGCATCTGGGTCAGGTAACTCATCGTGACCTCGCCACCGTAGCCCTGCCAGTTGGTGTTCGTCGCGAAGCTCACGGCCGTATTGAACGACGAGTCGGGCGGGACGCCCGGCAACCCTTGGGGATTCAGCGGCAGGCTGCCCTGCAGCCGTTGCAACGCATAGACGGCCACGAAACCCAGCAGATTGAACGCCAACAGGGCGATCGTATACGTCTGCCAGCGCATGTCATGCTTCGGATCGACCCCGGCGACTCGATAGAACCATCGCTCGAGCGGGCCGAGGACGCGATCCAGGCCGCAGCCCGCGCCCTCGTAGACCTGCGCCATATACCAACCGACGGGTTTGACCAGCGCTACCAGGATCGCCACGAACAAGGCGACTTGGATGTCCGCGTTCCAGGTCAACCAGGCACCGTTCATGAAAACCACTCCGGCTTCAATAGGGCGACGGTCAAGTAGGCCAGCAGCAACACGGCCACGACCGCGCCGATCAGATAGGTGACGCTCATGCGCAGATGTTCCTTCCGACGCCGCTAGACGCGTTCACACAGGACGACTAGTCCCCAGGTGAGTGCAAAACAGCCCGTCCCGATCGCCAGACAGATCAGATCCCACATGACGGTTGCTCCGCGAACGCGCTGCTTCCCACTGAGCTACTTCGACCAAGTCTATCGATCGGGTGATCAAAGTGGCGTCAAGACTCGCCGGGGGCGCATCAAGATTTCATCAAGCCCCGCAGGCCGGTAAACGCGCGGCTGCCGATCTGATGGCCGTGGCCCGGAAAATCTCGCACCTTGACCGCCGACCACGCGGCCGAGCCGCTGACGGCAGCCGCGTGCGGATCGCTCCAGGAGCAACGAGGCGCCAATTCACCTTGGCCCGGCGATACGGTGAGCGAGCAGGGAGCCCGCCGCGAGACGGCACATCGCCGCAGGGGGCAACAAAGAAAAACGGCCAGGATGCCGCTGCATCCTGGCCGCATGATTGGCCGGCAATCCGTCGTTCGAAGAACGACTAGCGAACCTTTTTCGTATGCCGCCGGGTACGGACGCGACAAGCGACCAGGCAACCCAACCCCGTCGCCAAGAGCGTCATCGTCGCGGGTTCGGGCACGATGAAGGCTTCGAGGTTCAAAGCCGCGTTCTGTGCACCCAAGAAGTCGCCGACGAATTCCAGATCGGCGCCGGGGTCTTCTTGCGTGGCCTCGCCTTCCTCGTCATAGGGGCCCAAGTAGGCATAGAACTCGTACCGCCGCGTGATCGAGTTCGAGTCTTCGGCCAGATCGTTCTCGCCGCTGTCGACTTCGTCCAGGCCGTCTTTGCCCGCCTGCAAGAGCTGCCATTCGACTTCCGTTTCACCGGCGTCCTCGCCATCGGGCACGCGTGGATCGCCCGGCACCAGGTGATCGAGTTCGGCCGGCTCGGGGGCCTCGGTCACGAACACCTTCACCCAGATCGCCTCGCCGAACAGATCGCCAGGATTCTCGATCGGCAATGCCGGCAGCACCGCCTGAACCGCAGCAGGCGCCGCGGGATTGGCCGGCGGTGCGACGTTCCACATCGGCGCGGGAATCTTCACCGTCGAGCCGGCCGGAATCAGGTTGCCCGAGTTGTCGCCCAACAGCCATCGATAGATGGTGTTCGTCGGGTTGCCATTGATCGCGATGCCGAAATGTTCGCCGCCGAGCGTTTCATAATTCGGATCGCCGCCATACGCAGGATAGAAGCACGCGTGGCCTCCCGTAGGGAAGGGGCCCGACGGAATCGGCGTGCCCGTCTGCCAATTGGTTCCATCGAAGGCGCTGGCGTAGCGAACGATGGTACCGGTGCCCGTCGGCACAAGCGTCGGATCGCCGTAACGGATGTACGGGTTACCGAACGTAAAGGCAATGTCGGCCGAATTGACTCCTTCCAATTCGATCTCGAACCCTCAGCAAACCTCGCCCGTGTCATTGATCACGTCGAAGTTGCTCAGACTGCCGAACATCTGCGATGCCGTCGCGCGCGATGCCAGGCACGCAACGATGGCGAGAACGAAGAACCCACAACTACGGTACCGCATGCGACACCTCCAACTTGAGTGCACGCCCCCCCAGTGCCCATGTACGGTACCCGGCGAGGTGGACCGCAGTTATCAGGGAAAGTCCGCTATCTTCGTTACGATTTGTCGCAGCATTGCACAGCACGATGCTTGGGAATCGCGACAGCCGGTGCCAAAGTGCGATGCCTTCCTCCAAGGCTCCTCGGTGCTCAGCACTGGGCCGTGGCCGACTTGTTCACGCCAAGCGTGCGCTGGCCCGCAGGTCTGCCCACCATTCGCCACTAGGCCTTCGTTAAAAACCGTTCATTCATGGCGCTGACGCCGCCCGTTTCGCGACGCCCCCGGCGTGGGCAGCTACACTGGTCCGAATTCTTCCCGCCTGACCACCCGCCCCACGCGAATTGGACGCAGCTACTGCCCTTATGATCTTCACGCTCGTTCGCCGGCTGCCCAGCCTTCGGCTCGCCCTTGCCACGCTCGGAGGGCTGTTGCCGCTGCTGGCGGCTGCTCCTGCGGGAGCGCAATCTCTCCCCCAAGGAGTCGCTGCCGGCGATACCACGGTCGATTCGTCGATCCTTTGGACGCGCAGCACGGTCACCGGGCAGGTCCGCTTCGACGTGGCGACCGATCCAGGATTCACGAATGTCGTGGTCAGCAACCAGGTGAACGTCGCCAACGCGGCGATCCCCATCAAGTCATCCGTCACCGGGCTGACGGCCGACACGCAGTATTACTATCGCGCCCGCAACGCCGCCGGCGTGACGTCCAGCGGGCAGTTCCGCACCTTGGCCGCCCCCGGCACCCAAACGGGCCTGCGGTTTGGCGTCTCGGGCGACTGGTTCGGTGGCAATGTCGACTATCTCGCGCTGACCAATGCTCCGAGCCGCGATTTGGACTTCTTCGTGGCCTTGGGCGATACGGCATATGCCGACTTGACGTCGCCGGCCGGCGGGGCGGCTTCGTCGCTGGCCCAGTTTCGCAACAAGCAAGCCGAGGTCTATGACAATCCCGCGATGATGAACCTCCGGGAGTCGACTTCGTGGTATGCCACGATCGACGACCACGAGGTGCGCAACGATTTTTCGGGCGGCGCGAATCCGTCGACCGACACCCGGTTTCAGCAAACCGGCAGCTATATCAACGACACCGCCTTGTTCGACAACGGTCTGAGGGCCTTTCAGGAATACAACCCGATTGCGGACACCTTTTACGGCGCGACGGGCGACCCACGCACCGCCGGCGAGCGCAATCTGTATCGCACGCGGCAATTCGGCCAAGATGCGGTGACGTTCATGCTCGATGCGCGCTCGTTTCGCGACTCGCCTTTGGGCGAGCCCGATCTGTTCAATCTGCAGGGCTACATCAACGACAGCTTCAACCCGGCCCGGACGATGCTCGGTCGCGCGCAGATCGACACGCTCAAGACCGATCTGCTGGCCGCCCAAAACGCTGACGTCACTTGGAAGTTCATCCTCGTGCCCGAGCCGATTCAGTACCTGGGCCCGTTTGATCCCTCGGACCGGTTTGAAGGCTACGAGGCCGAGCGCACCGAGATTCTGAAGTTCATCGACGACCATGACATCGAAAACGTCGTTTTCATTTCGGCCGACATCCACAACACGGTCGTCAACGACCTGACTTATCGACGCACCGCGACGGGACCTGACCGGCCGCTGGCCGCGTGGGAAATCAGCACCGGGGCCCTGTATGGCCCGACGCCGGGTGGGTTCCAGGCGATGCAGGAGGCGCTCGCCTTGGGCCTGGTCTCGCAGGAGCAATATGACGAGTACCTCACGCTGCCGGTCCGCGACAAGGACGCCTTTTTCAACTCCCTGCTCGACGAGTTGCTGCCCTCGCTGAGCATCTTCAACTACCACGACGTTTCACCGTTTGGCCTGACCGACTCGCCGTTGATCAGCGCGGAGTTATTGTCCGGCACTTGGAACATCGGTCATTCCTGGGGCTGGACCGAGTTCGAGATCGATGCGACCACACAGGACCTGCTGGTGACGACGTATGGCATCGACACGCAGGGCGTCATCACCTCCCCGGAAGTCTTTGGACAATTCCGTGTCCACGCGGTTGGCGTGCCCGAGCCGTCGAGTCTCGTGCTGGCTGCATCGGCGATGGTGCTGTTGCCACTCTTGGGCAACCGATTCCGCCGATCATCCCAACCCAGCCGCCACCGGGACAGCTGACGAACGCCAGCTCGCTCGGTGTGGTGACGTCTTGGACTGGAAACCAAAGCGGTCACCAACCAGCCTCGCGACCGCAACAGCGGATCCGCAACTGGCGATTTCTCTGACGACTACGGGGACCGCTTCCAGGTGTGTTGGTGACACTGCGGTTGTTCCAATCGAGGGCATTTTCGTACGGCGCTTGCACCTGGTGCTGGCCGCGTTGTTCGGGATCACGAGCACGACCAGTGGGCGTCCGCGCTTCACGGCGATGCCCGGCACGCCTCGGCGACGATGAGGCTCCGGCGAGGGTAGAGGCCCCGTTCAAGACCGTCGAGAACTCGGGGCCCGGTCGTGATTCGGTACCTGGTCAACATGCCGTGCGCAACAATCAGCCGCGTGGGCGGCGCAGGATCCCAAGCGGCCGATCGCACGGGCCGGAGGCCAATCAACGGGAGGATGGTCTACGCTCCCGCGATGCGTCAAGCAAGCACGACAAGGTTCGCTGTTAGCGGCCTTCCCTGGAAAATCTTGGGGCGCCCACAGCTCAGCGATTAGAATAACCGCCTTGGACAACCTGGGAGTATCCACCATGCGACTTCTCGCGGTCTTGCATTGCATGCTCCTGCTGGCGCTGGCCCATGACGCTCAATCGAGCGAGGTCGATGACGCCGACACGATTCAGCGCGGCCTTGAATTCCTGGCTCGTGACGCGGTCGCTTGGAAACAGGAGTACGACTGCACTTCGTGTCATCATGCCAGCCTGGTCGTATGTGCCATGCAGGAAGCGAGGCAGGCCAATCGAAAGATCGACGAGCCCCTCCTCCTGGAATTGACGACTTGGCTCGCGCAGGCGGGGGACGGCAAGTTTCACATGGATCGCCCGGCGGCGGCGCCTCGTGCCGCGAGCCCCAAGGCCATCTATTTCGCGCTCGCTCTTAGCGCCGATCCCACACCTTCCCCGGCAGCGCAAGAGGGCCTGAAAAAAATCTTGGCGACCCTCGAGGATGAGCAAACCGCCGAGGGCTCCTGGTTGGCCTGGCCGAAGACAAGGCCACCCCTCTTCGGCGAGTCCGACGTCAGCCTCACCGCACTCGCGACTTTGGCCGTGTTGCCGGCTGCCGCGAGCGGTGACGCGCGGGCCACGCAGGCGCGCGATCACGCGGTCAACTGGCTGAACACCGCAGCTCCTGACGACGAATTGCAGTCCACCGCCCTCCGACTGGTGCTCTGGGCAAGACTCGATCGTCCCCAGGCGGAGCAGGAGCCCATGGTTCGTCGCATCCTTGACTCTCAGCGCGCAGACGGCGGTTGGGCCCAGGCGCCCGGGTTGGACAGCGACGCTTGGGCAACCGGCCAAGCGCTCTATGCCTTGACGATTGCCAGTGATCCGACAGGCAAGGTGGCCGTCGAGCGCGGTGAGGCGTTTCTGGCCAGGACGCAGCGCGCGGACGGCTCCTGGGCGATGGCTTCTCGGCCTACAGAACCAGGAGGAAACGGGAGCGAGAATCTGGTGCCGATCACTGGCGCGGGCAGCGCTTGGGCCGTGCTCGGCTTGATCCGCAGCGCGAGTTTCCCTGCGCCGGTCGAGCAAGCTCCTTGACGCAAAGCCGGTGTGGCAGGTTCCGGTGCATCGCCTCGCCGCAGAGGCCGGCTTGCAAGCGATTGAACCGGCGAGCCTGACACACAGGCGGCAGACCGGCTAGACGCGTGAGCGTGACCGTTTCCTTCGACTGGCGCTCGCCACGGCGCGCCGAGTCGTACTGCACACCAAGCCGGTCGCAACCAATTTGCAGACCATGCTTTAGAAGAAAGAGGCGCCGGTGGGAGTCGAACCCACGATGGCGGATTTGCAATCCGCTGCCTTAGCCTCTTGGCTACGGCGCCATCGGTTGTCAGTCGGCTGATTAGGCCGACTGCTGACTTGCTACTTGCCCGCTCCACCAGGGTGCGGTCGGCTGGCAGATTTCCGCGCATTTCTAAGGGATACAACGACTTCGGTCAAGCGGGGGGCTACCAAGGAGGGATCGAAAAATTCCGCCGTATCGGGGCCGCTGTACACAGGATCGGGGAGCGCGTCCGGCGCGCCGGACACCTGCGGCAGGGCTTGCCCCACCTGGACGGCGACCAGACGTCCGACGGTATCGGCGCCGTGATCGTTGAAATGGCAATCGTCGTAAAACGTTGCCGTCGAAGGCGCCACTTGCTCCGCCAAATCGACGCATTCTACGGACTCAGCGCGACAGACCTGCCGCAGCCTGTCATTATAGGCCGCCATGGCGCGCGACAAGACGGCCGTGCTCCGATACCGACCGTCAGGGCATCGTCCTCCCCAGCACAACGCCTCGAGCTCACTCGACATAGGCTCTTGCCAAAGCACCGGCTGCGTCAGAAACACCAGCCGTACGTGCCGCTGGCGCGCCAGGTCGATCAGGCGGCGCAGGTTTCTTTCATACGCCACGAGGAACGGTTGCAGGTCGGGCAGTTCGTCGCTTCGAGTGCCCGCCTGCCGCTCGCGGCGGAGATGGGCGAGCCAGGCGGCCTTCACATCCTGCTGCGCTTCGCGCGAGGTTCCGCGCACGAGTCGTTTCAGCCGATCGCCCCCGCGCGCGGCCAAGGTCCAGGTATAGAGATTGCGATACAACGGTCGTGCCCAAGGCGCGGACCAGCCGGGCCGCCGATAAGCAAACGTGCGTTCCCAAGACCGGGCGACCTCGGCGTCATAGGTACCGTTCAATTGCAGCCCCAGATCGTTGACGCCGCAGAGCACGACCCAGCAGTCCATGGTCGCCGCGGGCGACCAGTTTTCGAGCAACGTCAGATGGTCGACCGTCGTGAGCCCGCTGCGCCCGGCGTTACCGACCCAAACGTGTCGGCGCGCACCGCCTAGCTCGCGACTCAACACGGCGGGCCAGGTACGCGCATCGTCGAGATACAGGCACTCGGTCGTGCTGCCGCCGACACAGAGAATGCGATAGTCGCCCTGTTGCGGCAGCGTGGGTCCGCGCAGGCCGAGAGCATTGGTAGAAAACCGGCCTTGCGGCGCTACTCCAAGCGCATCGCCCGGCGTGACGACGCACGTGTAATTGGGCGGCCACACATACCACGGCCCGGCAGCGCTTCCGGGCACGAACCAGGCGGCCAGCGCAGTGAACGCGAGCTCCACCAACACCAGCGCCGTCGTAAACGCGACCGTGGTCGTCGCGATGCGAATCGCCGCGGCCCGACGGAGAATGCAGATTCCCGAAAGTGCCGCCGCAACGACGGCGACGACAAGGTCGAAATCTTCCAAGTCGCGGCGCGCCAGCCAGGTGGTTGCCACGTCGACGACGGTCGCCGCGCTGACCAGCAGCGCCACACCCAACATCAGCCGTTGTGGTCGTGTCATTGCCGGTCCCTGGGTCGTTGGTTCAAGACGCTCGCCGAGCTGGCATGCCCGCGCAAAGCGGCGAGATGGTAGCGGCCGGGAAAACGAGCGCCTATATGGCTTGGCCGGCTGCGGCTCGCGGCCCCCAAAAACCCGAGGCGACATGACCGCTAGCACCGCTACAGCCCGTCCGGATCATGGCACGTCGAAATCGCCGTCGCCCTCCCAGCCGCCCCAGGGCCAGGCGGCAGGACCTAGATTCCCCAAGAAGCGGTGCCTGGGGCAGATGTTCGCGCGCAACCCTGCGCGGCGCGGCATCGCCCCATCTGTAAGAACCATCACCACGACGAGCGGGCAGCATCGATGGCAACCTCTTTACCTGACGAATTGCTTGTGGACGACCAGCCGTTGGGCGGCGAAGAAGCGGGCATGCTCGTCGAGGAGAACCTGTGCCCACATTGCTCCGCGCCGGGGTTGGGAGAGCAGGCCGAGTGGTGCTTGAAGTGCGGCTGGTTTCCGAAGTTCAACTTTTGCATCGAAGTCGATCCGCAAGAAGCGCCGGTCCAGGCGTCGACCAACCCCTGGGACCCGCGCCGCGTTCCGCTCTGGGTCTGGACGCTGCTGGCCGGCCTGGTCGTCGTCACGGCTGTGAGCATCGGGGCTCGCTTCCTGTTTCCCCTGGGTAGCTGGTCGCGGGCCTATTGGGCAATCGGTCAGTGGGTGATCGGCTCGCTCGCCTTCGGCGTCGTGCACCTCGTCGCTTTCCTGACGGCGATCGCCGAAGACTCGGATCTCAAGCTCCTCGACATTGCGCTCAGGCCCTTCAAGGTGTGGAAACAGACCTTCGTAGAACTGCCGGTCACATCGCGGCGCGTGTGCATCGGCGTCTGGTCGCTCTGCCTGGCCATCATGGGCCCGGCCGTCGTCGGAGGAATTCCGTATCACCTGATCTGGGAACTGGGCCCCGAGGAAGAGGCCGCGCCGAATCTCATTCATGCCGTCGTCGACCTTACCGACAACGCGAACGACGAGGACATGAACATGGAAGAGGCCATGGAGAAGATGACGGGCAAGAACGCCGACGACGAAAACCAGGACAACTCAGGCGATCTGGAGGAACCGGTCGATCCTTATGCGCCTGAGAATCTGCCGAAACGTCGCCACAAGCTCGACTGCCTGGTCGTCGGCTACAAGCCGCAAGGCAGCAGCGGATTCAGCTCGCTGGTGCTGGCCGCCGTGGTCAAGGAAAAGCTGCAGGTGGTCGGCACCGTCAGCAACCAGTACATCGCTCCGAAGGTCCGCGAAGCGATCTTCGCCGAATTGCACGCGTTGGAATGTGCCCAGCCGTTGGTCCCCACGACGATCGACGCCGTGTGGGTCAAACCGAAGCTGGCCTGCCGCGTTGGTCATAACGGCTTCGGGGCCAGCAATCGGATCTCGGAGACGGTGTTCCAGAAGCGTCTCTCGGACGTCGATCTGAACTAGCCGCAGCGCGGCCGCCGTGGCCTCGATCGACGATATCAGGGTAGGGGAGAACGGTCCGGCTCGACAAAGCTGTCCCGGGCCGCGTCCGAATCCAGCGTTTCGGGCCGGTAATATTCGTGCAGGATCGGCCGCTCGCGATCGACCAGCTCAGGGCAGCGCGCGAGGAAGTCGGGGAACTTCTCGCCTGCATTGGCATCGCGATTCACGCGCGCATCGATCAGGCGCACGAAGGCGACGGTCACCGTCTCGTGATAGCCCTGGCCGGAACCGACGGTGTGGTTGTAGCGCTGGATACCGGCGCGCACCAAGGCAACGGCTTCGTCGTACGGCATTTGCCGCAGGTAAAGCCAAGCCATACGGACATGGGCCTCGTGCGACCATTCTGCCCGTGGGATCGTGCAGTTCACGAACCCGGCGAGAAACTCGTTATCGGTCATGCATCCCCCCGCGATTCGTGTACGAGGCCTAGCAGCACGGCCGCGAAGATCGCCACGCCCGCACCAAAGCCAAAGGCGCCAGCGGCGCCATACTCGTCGTAGAGCCAGCCGAACAACAGGCTAGCCGGGAGCGCCGCGACCCCCAACGAGAAATTGAACCAGCCAAAGGCCTGCCCGCGCTGCTGCGCCGCCACCAGGTTGGCGACCAGCGTCTTTTCCGCAGGCTCGGTCAGTGCGTAGAAGATCGCATACGCGGCAAACAGCAGCCAGGCATGCCACCACTGTGTGGCCAGCGCAAAGCCCCCGTAAACCAGGGCATAGCAAACCCAGCCGACGCGAATCAAGCGCCGGGGACCGATCCGCTGGACCGCGGGCCCCATGCCCAAATTGCCGACGCCCTTGAGCAGGCTGAAGGTGAGCCAGAGCCCCGGCAGCCAGCCTGCGGTCACGCCGAGTTCGCTGGCCCGGACCAGGAGAAACGCATCGCTCGAGTTGCCCAGCGTGAACAGGCACAAGATGGCGAGGTACGCGAGAAAATTGCGCGTCAGCGGCCCGCGCGTCGCGGCCTCGGGCGGCGTCGCGATCACGTGTCGCGCCGGTTCTCGCAGGCCGAAAACCACGATCGCCACCACGGCCAGCCCCGGCAGCGCCGTGAGCAAGAACAGCGTGCGCAAGTCTTGCGGCCGGAACCAGAGAAAGGCGGTCGCCAAGAGCGGCCCGAGCGCCGCGCCAAGATGATCCATGGCCCGGTGATAGCCAAACGCCGCGCCGCGTTGTTCGGGGGGCGTGACGTCGGCGATCAGCGCGTCGCGCGGCGCCGTGCGCAGGCCCTTGCCGACCCGGTCGACACCGCGAACAGCCAGCACGTGCCAAGGCGCCTGGGCCAGACCAAGCAGCGGGCGCACGGCCGCGGCCAGCACATAGCCCACGACGATCAGCCCCTTGCGTTGTTGCAGCCGATCGGACCATGCGCCGCTGGCCAGCTTGAGCAGGCTGGCCGTACTATCGGCGACGCCTTCGATCAGGCCGAGTTGTTTCTTGCCGCCGCCGAGAACCTCGGTCACGAACAGCGGCAGCAAGGGAAACACCGCTTCGGTCGCCACGTCGTTGGCAAAGCTCGCCCAGCCCAGCAGCTTGACCGCCCGGGGCAGCGATCGAGCGCCGCCTGCGGTCGATTCGCCGGCGGCGCTCGCCTCGTCCTGTTGAGCACCTTCTGCGGCGGCGTCGGTCATCGTCACTTTCCTACGGGACGTAGCGTGATCGACTTGAGGTCGAACAGAGCCCCTTGGATCGTGCCGCTGGCGCGCATGCCCAGGCGATGCTGGCCGGGCGTCAGCCGCAACTCGCCCACCGTCTGGCGCGTGTAGTCGCTCCAGGAGCCCGTGCCTTCGACCTTGCCCGCGAGCCGCTGGCCCTCGACTTCGATCAGAAACTCATTTCCGGCGACGCCGTTGTCGCAGGCCCATTCGAGCATCACCGCGTAGCGCGCGGCGCGCTGGACGTTCAGGGTCCAAATGGCCCGGTCGTCGCTGCTGCTCCAATATCCCAAGTTGCCGCTGGGCTCGAACACGAGCGTCTGGCCGTAAATCTCGGCATTATTCGCCAGGCAGAACAGCTCGCCTCGCAAAGCGTCGACCTCGACCAAGGCCGGCGCGTTGCCCTCGAACTGCTTGGGCGCAGGCACCACGGCGCGCAGGTAGGCGAGCAAGTCAGCCATCGCTTGCGGGGCGATGTCCTTTTCCAAGCCTTCGGGCATCAACGATTTGCCGGCGCTCTCCAACGCCTCGAGCTGTGTCCGCAGCACGACGTGCTCTTTGCCTTCCTGGGCCAGGAGCGTAATCGAGCCGTCGGTCTCGGCCGCCAGCAGACCGGTCAATGTCAGGCCGTCGGCGGTCACGGCGGTGTAATTGACGAACCGCGATTCGACTGCGCGGTTGGGGTCGAGAATCGCCGTGAGCAGCGCTTCGGACGATTTATCGACCAAGGCGCTCAGGTCGGGCCCGACCAGTTGACCGTAGCCCTCGAACTTGTGGCACACGGCACAGCGGTTGCGGAAGACTTCGCGGCCCGCATCGGCGTTGCCCACCAACTCCAAGGCAGGGCGGTATTGCTCGACGATGGCGCGCCGAGGCTGCGACTGCGCGGCCAGCAATTTGCCGGCCCGTTCGCGCACGGCCGCCCGGGTGTTTTCCAACAGTCGCTGCCGCCGGAATGCGTCGAGCTCAGTCACCGCCAGCGTGCCTTGTTCGAGGGCGTCGAGGCAAGCGTCGACCCATTGGGCCCGGCGCAGCATCGCGTCGAGTATGGCCGAACGCACCGGCGGCGAGTACGAGCGCCAGGCAGCGAACAATGCTCGCGGCACTTCGCCACCGCGCGACTCGGTCAGGGCCTCGACCGCTGCGGCTTGCAATTGGGCAGGCTGCTGAGCGCCGAGCAACGACGTCAAGACACCGACCGCATTCGACGGCCCCTCGAGCGCATGAGACAGTAGCCGGATGGCCGCCAGGCGCTGCTCGAGCGGTGCGCTCTCGGCAGCCGCCGTCGCGCGGGCATCGTCGAGTGCTTGGGGCAGGTCTCGCGCGAGGCCGGGCAGCGACTGCGCATGTGAGGCCACGAATTGATCGACGGCAAGTTTGCGGCGGTCGAGTGCCTCGAGCAGCCCGGCCAGCGCTTCCAACTGCCAGGTCTCGTATCCCGCGTCGCTACGACGCACGATCACGGCAAGCAGGCGTCCCAACACGTCGGTGCGGTCCAAGGCCGTGGCCGTGGCGAGCAGATCGGTGACGAGTTGCGGCGGAGGAGGCGATTTTTCCGCCTCGTACGCTAACGCCTCGACGAGCGAGTCGATCACCAACGGCGCCGACGATGCGACCGCCGCCAGCAGCCAAGGGTGGTCCTGGTCGCGCATGGCCAGCCGCGCCAGCGCCCGCCCGGCCTCGGCGTGAGGCCAGGCGCCCAGCGTGCATGCCAACTGCAGCCGGACCTTGGGATTGGCGTCATCGCATCGGCCGAGCACCGCGGCGCCCAGGGCGTCCACGCTGCCGCCAGTGGGCGAAAGGCGGGCCAATTGCGGTTCGGCCAGACGCAAGGCATTGCGCCGAACCTCGGGATGATCGTCGACCAGTGCCGTGGCGAGCACGCCCGCATCCAGAGCGCCGAGCCGGTCGAGCACATACAAAGCCTGAACCCTCACCTGCGGGCGCTTCGCGCCGGTGGCCAGCTTGCGCAGGGGTTCCCGCATTGCCTCGTCGGCGCGTTCGACCAGGAGCTGCGCGGCCAGGTCGCGCTGTGGTCCGTTGGGCGAATCGAGTGCCGTGACGAGTTCGACCGGCGACAGCTCGGACAGCCGCACGATCGGACGCGGCCGCGAACCGACCGGGTACAGGCGATAGATCCGCCCGCGGTCGCTGCCGGAGCGCAAATCGTACCGGGCCTGCGCCTCGGCGGGAATCCACTCGGGATGCTCAATCACCAACCGGTACATATCGGCCACCCACAGTGCACCATCGGGCCCCGTATTGACCATCGTGGGGCGGAAGAAACTGTCGGTCGACGCGAGAAACTCGCTCGTCGCTTCGTCGGCCGCTCGGCGACTGGCCAGCGAAAGCCCGTCGTCGCGCACCACTTCGCGATGCACGAGATTGTGCACTGGTTCGCTCACGAACGAGCTGCTCGCCCATGCGGCGCCGAGCAGCTCGTCGCGGTACAGAATCGTGCTGCACGCCGAAGTGAAATGGTCGGCCGTGTGCAGATCGTTGAAGCGCTCGAGCGTACGGCTGCGAGCGTAAACGGGCGCGGACCCCGGTTCGTCGGGCACGGGATTACGCGCGTCGGGATATGGCACGTGCGGATTGCGGCGCAAATAGCGCTCTTCGAGCACGTAATGCCAAAGGGGATCGATGTTGTTGTTGCCGAACCAATTTCCCCAATCGTCGCGGCTGCGAATGAATTGCGTCGAGCCGATTTCGGTCTCGATGCTGCCCGTGGCCGGATCGATGCGGAAGTCGCGACCGCTGACTTCGACCGTTTGCCCCGTCTTGGTCGATCGCACCTCGCCTTCGCTGTGGCCGTTGGCGCAGTAAAACCATCCGTCGAGCCCGCGCTGCAGCCCGTTCATCTGGTGCTGCGGATTCCCGGTGCTGAAACCAGTGAAGAGCACTTCGCGCCGGTCGGCCACGTCGTCGCCGTCGGTATCTTCGGCGTACAGAATGTCGGGTGCGGCGCAGATCAAGACACCGCGTCCCCAAGCCGCCACGCTCGTCGGGTAGCGAAGCTCGTCGACAAACACGCT